>NZ_JBHTLK010000063.1:0-30975 GCF_042678885.1 Saccharothrix hoggarensis | reverse complement strand
CCGCCGACCGCGGCGAACGCGGCCGGCAGCGCGTCCCGGCCGGGCGCGGTCGCCCCGGCCGGCCAGAAGAACTCGTCGGCGTCGGCGTTGACCACCCAGTCCGCGCCGAGTTCGGCGGCCCGCCTCGCCATGCGGGTGACCCACCGGCCCTGCTCGTAGTCCTGGCTCGGTTCGCGGTGCAGTTCGAGGACGCCGGCGTCCCGGTAGGACTCCAGGATGTCCACGGTGCCGTCGTGCGACCCGTTGTCGGTCGCGATGACGAAGTCCACCCCGGCGGCGAGGTGGTGCTCGACGGTCGCCGCGACCACGTCGGCCTCGTCGCGCACCAGCAATGTCATCAGCACGCGCACGGCACGCCCCCTTGTCCCGATCCGGCACGGGCAGCGTACGGACCGCGCCGCGCGGTGAGAACGGCGAGCACACACGGCGGTTGTCATGCTGGGCGTCATGGGTCGGTGGGTCGGTTTCGCTGCGGTGCTGGCCGCGTGTGCGGCGTGTTCGACGGAGGGCGCCGGGGGCACCGCGCCCGGCACGACCGCGCCCGAGGGGCTGAAGGTCGAGGTCGTGGTCTCCGGCCTGAGCCACCCGTGGGACGTGGGGTTCCTGCCCGACGGGCGGATGCTCGTGCCGCAGCGGCCGGGGCGGATCGCGCTGGTCGACGGCGGCCGGGCGACCGACGTGGAGGCCGACCTCGGCGACGTGGCCGCCCGCGGCGAGGGCGGGCTGATGAGCCTGGTCGTGCACCCCGACTTCGCGGCCAGCGGCCTGTTCACGACGTGCTTCAACACCTCCGCCGACGTGCGGCTGGTGACGTGGCGGCTGGACGGCGCGAAGGCCACGAGGGTGAAGGACCCGCTGCTCGCGGGCCGGCCGGCGAACCCGAGCGGCCGGCACTCCGGGTGCCGGATGGCGCTCGACCGGGACGGCAACCTGCTCGTCGGCACCGGCGACACGGCCCGCGGCGCCGTGGCGCAGGACAGGGCGAGCCTCGGCGGCAAGGTGCTGCGGATCGACCTCGCCACCGGCGAGGGCGTGCCCGGCAACCCGTTCGGCGACCGGATCTACACCTACGGGCACCGCAACGTGCAGGGCGTGGCCGTGCGGCCGGACGGCACGGTGTTCACCGCCGAGCACGGCCCCGACGTGGACGACGAGGTGAACGTGCTGAAGCCCGGCGGCAACTACGGCTGGGACCCGTCACGCGGCGGCACGGTCGGCGGTTATGACGAGGACGTGCCGATGACCGACCTCGACCGGTTCCCGGACGCCGTGCCCGCCGTGTGGTCCTCCGGCGACCCGACCGAGGCGATCTGCGACGCCGCGGTCCTCGTCGGCGGGCAGTGGGGCGACCTGGACGGCGTGCTCGCCGTTACCGCGCTGAAGGGCGCGAAGGTGCTGCTGTTCACGATCACCGCGGAGGGCGGCGTGGGCGCGGTGGCCACCCCGTCCGAGCTGGACGGCACGCACGGCCGGCTGCGCGGCGCGGAGCTGGGCCCGGACGGCGCGCTCTACGTGACCACGTCGAACGGCGACGACGACAAGGTCCTGAGGATCACCCGGAACTAGCCGGAACCTCCGCGAGCCGGAACCACCCGGGAGCCGGAACCACCCGGAGCCGGCCACGAGCCACCCGGAGCCGGTCGGGACTAGCGGGTGCGCAGCCGGGGCTTGTGGTCCATGTGCGACAGGCCCTTCCAGGCCAGGTTGACCAGGTGCGCGGCGACCTCGTCCTTCTTCGGCTTGCGCACCTCCAGCCACCACTGGCCGGTCAGCGCCACCATGCCCACCAGCGCCTGGCTGTACAGGGCGGCGAGCTTGCGGTCGTAGCCCTGGCGGGAGAAGTGCAGCCCCAGGATCGACTCGACCTGGGACGCGATGTCGTTCAGCAGCGACGAGAACGTGCCGGTGGACGACGCCACCGGCGAGTCGCGCACGAGGATGCGGAAGCCGTCCGTCGAGCCCTCGATGTAGTCGAGCAGCGCGCACGCGGCCTGTTCCAGCAGCTCACGCGGGTGCCCTCCGGACAGGGCGTTGACGATGTGGTCCATCAGGTACTGCATCTCGCGGTCCACGACCACCGCGTAGATGCCTTCCTTGCCGCCGAAGTGCTCGTACACGACGGGCTTGGACACGCCCGCCCGGTGCGCGATCTCCTCGATGGACGTGACCTCGAAGCCCTTCTCGGCGAACAACGCCCGAGCCACGTCGAGCAGCTGCTCGCGCCGCTCCTTGCCGGTCATCCGCACGCGCGGCACCGGTGTTTCCCCGCCGCGCCGTCTCCCCGCCACCCAAACCACCCTAAACACCTGCCCCCCGCGGTGACCGCGAGGGGCAGGTGGTCGGTTACCTCTCGGCTGCTGCTCCGACTACTTCTTCGCGCTGATGCGGGCCAGGCGCTGCTCGTTCGGCCAGCGCACGTTGGTGGCCCAGCCGAACTTCTCGAACAGCCAGATCATCCGCGCGGACGTGTCGATCTGACCGCGCTTGACGCCGTGCCGGGCGCACGTCGGGTCGGCGTGGTGCAGGTTGTGCCACGACTCGCCGAAGCTCAGGATCGCCAGCGCCCAGACGTTGGCGGACCGGTCGCGGGCGGCGAACGGGCGGTCGCCGACCATGTGGCAGATCGAGTTGACCGACCACGTCACGTGGTGCAGGAACGCGACCCGGACCAGGCCGGCCCAGAAGAACGCGGACAGGGCGCCGGACCACGACATGGTGATGAGGCCGCCGAGGAGGGCGGGCGCGAGGAGGCTGATCGTCGTCCAGAGCGGGAACAGCTTGTCGATCCGGACCAGGTCCTTGTCGGCCAGCAGGTCCGGCGCGAAGCGCTGCGCGTTGGTCTGGTCGCGGTCGAACAGCCAGCCCATGTGGGCGTGCCAGAAGCCCTTGGCCAGGGCGACGGGGCCGCTGCCGAACAGCCACGGCGAGTGCGGGTCGCCCTCGCGGTCGGAGAAGGCGTGGTGGCGGCGGTGGTCGGCGACCCACACGATCACAGGGCCCTGCAGGGCCATGCTGCCCGCGATGGCGAGGCCGATCTTGAGCGCGCGGTTGGCCTTGAAGGAGCCGTGCGTGAAGTACCGGTGGAAGCCGATCGTCACGCCCAGGCCGGCGAGGTAGTAGAACGCCACGAACAGCGCGACGTCGACCCAGCCCAGCCCCCAACCCCAGGCGAGCGGCACTGCCGCGAGCAAAGCCAGGAACGGCACGATGACGAACACGTACACGCTGAACTGCTCGACGTGCCCACGCCGTCCTTCGATGATCGGCTTGGGTCCGCGATCCTCGGGACCTTGCGGCGTGGACCTGCTCTCCAGGGTGCTGGTCATACATCAACCTCTTGTTTTCGGGGACTACCTACGGAACCGTAACTTACGCCAGCGTAAGTTAGGTGAACCTTGACCCGCCAGAGCACCGGGCAAAGTTTTGGCGTGTTCTCAGGAATTCGGGCGTGTCGATCACGGCGGGCGCATCATTCGGCGATGGAGTTGTCGAACGTGCGACCACGGCGTCGCCGGCGGATCGCGGCCATCTCGCTCGCGGCAGTGTTGTTGCTGGTCAGCGGCAGTCTGCTGGGGTTCGGCTGGTACTACAGCGGGCAGCTGCTCGACCCGGAGAACGCCCGTCCCGGCTACCGCGACACCGTCACCGCGTCGGCTCCGGGGACCGTCTCGCTGGCGGAGTCCAGGGTCACAGTGCTCCCCGGCACATGGGGTCTCGTGTGGCCGGGCGGCGGCGCCGAGGTCGGCGAGGTGACCGGGCGGTCCGGTGGTGCGGTGGCGCGCGAGCTCCGGGGCACGCCGCCCGCCGACGGCACGCCCGTGCGGCTGGAGACCTCGGTGTGGACCAGCGACCCCCGCGCCGCCCACGGCCTCGACTACGCGGAGGTCCGGATTCCCACCGAGCTGGGTGACGCGCCGGCGTGGTTCGTCCCCGCGACAACGCCCACCGCGGCGGCTCCCACCTGGGTCGTCGCGGTGCACGGCCGTGGAGGCACGAGGGCCGAGGCCCTGCGGGTGATGCCGGCGCTGCACGCACTGGGGCTACCCGTTCTCGCGGTGACCTACCGCAACGACGAGGGCGCGCCCCGGTCGCCGGACGGCCTGTACCACCTGGGCGACACGGAGTGGCGGGACGTGGAGGCGGCCGTGCGGTACGCGCGGGACCGCGGCGCGCGGCACGTCGTGCTGTACGGCTGGTCGATGGGCGGCGCGATCGTCGGCCAGTTCCTCGGCCGGTCGGCGGAGGCGGGCGACGTGTCCGCCGTCGTGCTCGACGCGCCCGTCGTGAGCTGGACGAGGACGCTGGAGCTGCAGTCGCGCAACCGGGGCGTGCCCGAGCAGCTGGTGCCCGTCGCGGAACTCGTCTCGGACTGGCGGGCGGACCTGGACTTCGACCGCTTCGACCTGGCCGACCACCCGCCCGCCCACCGCCCGCCGACCCTGCTGTTCCACGGCGGCGCGGACGGCACCGTGCCGGTGGACGCCTCGCGCGACCTGGCGACGGCGGCGAGCCGCCTCGACTGGCCCCTCCGGTACGTCGAGGTGCCCGCGGCGGAGCACACGGCGGCGTGGAACGTGGACCCCGACGCCTACGAGAGCGCGCTGACCGAGTTCCTCCGGTCCGTCGACGGCATCGGCTAGCGCCAACCCGCCGGCGTCCCACACGTTGGCGTCGCACCCCTTGGGGGTCCTGCCCGCAGTGGCCGCCCGGCTACGCAAGGTAGTTGAATGCGCGACCGTCATGGACTTCACCGTTCTCCGAAGGCCCCTGAATTCCCGCTTCGACGGCCGCTCGCGGTCGGCATGCCGCCCGACGAAGTTCACCCTGACGTGTGACAGCTACCGTCACGAACCAGCTTGACCTGCGATAACACGTACTGTCATGATCCAATTACGGAGGGCTTGCCGCCACATGAGTGGTGGTGCTGACCTTCTCGGGGCAGTCGTGACAACATGTGTTCGCGCGGTCGGGGCGAGCCCCGACCGTTCCGCCATGGTGTAAAGGCAGCACCTCGGATTTTGGTTCCGATGGTCCAGGTTCGAATCCTGGTGGCGGAGCGAGAGGGCCGGACCACGAAGGTCCGGCTGCCCTGCGTCTGCATGGGGGTGTGAGTCGCTGCACGAGGAAGCGGTCGACGAGCAGGGCAACGTGGCGACTCCGGCTCTCCACGAGATGTCCGACGCGTGGCTGGTCGGCCGCGCGAGCGAACTCGTGGCCGTGGCCCAGAGCAGCCACCTCTCCGACCAGCTCGACGCGGCGCACGAGATCGACGAGATCCTGGCCGAGGCGCAGGGCCGCGGCGAGCCGCGGATCGTCGGCCAGCTCCTGCGCGCGGCGGCCGTGGTCCGGATCGTCACCCCCGGCCTGGTCGACCTGTCCGACACCGTCCTCGACGAGATGCTGGCGCACTGCCGGCGGCACGGCCTGCTCGTGCTGGAGGCCGAGGCGCACGCGCTGCGCGGCCGCCGCTACCTGCTCGGCGGGTTCGAGGACAAGGCTTTGTCCGAGGTCGCGGGCGGTCTCGCCATGCTGGAGGAGGACCTCACCCCCGACCCGGTCATGGACAAGCGCACGTGGGACCGGCTGCTCGCCTCGGCGTTGCAGAGCACCGGGCTGGTGCTCACCCAGCTGGGCGTCTACGAGATGGCGGACGACGTGCTGGCGCGGGCGCACAACGCGATCCGGGACAGCGCCAACCCGCACCAGATCTACGTGCACCTGCTCAACCGGGCCCGGCTGCTCATCGGCTGGGGCCTGCGGCTGGAGCGGGTCGGCAACCTCGACGAGGCCGCCGAGCGGTTCGCCACGGCGTCGGCCATCGCCACGGCCGTCGAGGGACCGTTCCGCGAGTCGCTGCACCCCGGCAGGCGTGACCGCACCGCCGCCGAGCAGGTGCCCGTGATCGGCGCGGCGCACGCGCTGGACAAGCCCGGCGCCGAGCACATCGCCCGGCTGTGGAGCCTGCGCGAGCTGGCCATGTACGCCCGCGAGCTGATCATCGTGTCGATCGCGCTGTCGCGCTGCCTGGAGATGGAGGAGCTGCCGCAGCAGGCGTTGCAGGTGCTCCACGACGCGCGCCAGCGGCTGGAGCACGACACCTCCGAACCCACCCTCATGCTGTGCCTGACCCGCGAGTTCGCCCGCATGTCCGGCCCGCACGGCGAGCGCACGACGTCCGCGCTGCAGACCTACGCCAACGCGCTGGAGGTGGAGCTGTGGCTGATGCAGGAGGCCCGCACCGCCACCCTCCTCACCCGCCGCGACCACGAGCGCCTGACCCGCGCGCACGGCGCCATCGCGCAGCAGGCGTTGCAGGACCCGCTGACGGGCCTGCCGAACCGGCGCGCGCTGGACGACCGGCTGGCCGCGCTGATCAACGCGCAGACCCACCCGATGGCCATCGCCCTGGTGGACCTCGACGGGTTCAAGGTCGTGAACGACAAGCACTCCCACGCCGAGGGTGACGACGTCCTCCGCGTGATTGCGAGCACACTCCGCCAGGCGTTGCGGGGTGACGACCTGGTGGCCCGGTACGGCGGCGACGAGTTCGTCGTGCTGCTGCCGGGCGCGCCCCTGCACGCCGCCGAGGCGGCGCTCGGCCGGGCCGTGGAGGCGGTGGCCGACTTGCCATCCGACCTGTCCAGGGGCGTGACGCTGTCCGTCGGGGTGATCTCCGTGCGACCCCGCGAGGCGGCGCACGCGGCGCTGGCCCGAGCCGACTCGGCGATGTACGTGGCGAAACGCCGAGGTGGCTGCCAGGTTGCCGCCGTGGAAGTCGAGCCCTCCTCAGACGCTTAGTATCAACACCTGGCGGGAAGCCAGGCCCCTCCCGCTGAAGGCACGCACTCAGCTAGGGAGAGCGCTGATGCTAGAGGGTGTCCCCACCCCGGTCAGCACGATCGTCCTCGCAGCGGGTGAAGGCACCCGCATGCGCTCAGCCACCCCCAAGGTGTTGCACCGGATCGCCGGTCGTTCGCTGGTGGAACACGCGGTGCGCGCCGCGGCCGGCACCGGACCGGACCACCTCGCCGTCGTGGTCGGCCACGGCCGCGCCGCGGTGGCCGACCACCTCGACAGCCTGTCCACCGCGCTGGACCGCAAGATCACCGTCGCGGTGCAGGAAGAGCAGAAGGGCACCGGCCACGCGGTCGGCTGCGGCCTCGCCGAACTGCCCGCGGACCTCGGCGGCACGGTCGTGGTGACCTACGGCGACGTGCCGCTGCTCGACGCGGACACGCTCCGCGGGTTGCTCGCCGAGCACGGCGCGCGCGGCAACGCGGTGACCGTGCTGACCGCCGTCGTGTCCGACCCCACCGGGTACGGCCGGATCGTGCGGTCGGCGGACGGTTCCGTGGAGGGGATCGTCGAGCAGAAGGACGCCTCCCCCGAGCAGCTGGAGATCACCGAGATCAACTCGGGGGTCTACGCGTTCGACGCGGCGGTGCTGCGCGACGGGCTGTCCCGGCTGTCCACCGACAACGCGCAGGGCGAGCTGTACCTGACCGACGTGCTGACCATCGCGCGGTCGGACGGGCGGCGCGTCGGCGCGCTGGTCACCGCCGACCGGTGGCTGGTGGAGGGCGTGAACGACCGCGTGCAGCTGGCCCGGCTGGGCGCGGAGCTGAACCGCCGCCTCGTGGAGCGGGCCATGCGCTCGGGCGTCACCGTCGTCGACCCGGCCACCACGTGGCTGGACGCCGACGTGCGGCTGGAGCGCGACGCGCTGATCGAGCCGGGCGTGCAGCTGCGCGCGGGCACCGTCGTCGGCGAGGGCGCGGTCGTCGGGCCGGACACGACGCTGTCGGCGTGCGTGATCGGCGCGGGCGCGACCGTCGTGCGCACGCACGGCACCGGCGCGGAGATCGGCCCCGGCGCGTCCGTCGGCCCGTTCGCCTACCTGCGGCCGGGCACCCGGCTCGGCGAGCGCGGCAAGATCGGCACCTTCGTGGAGACCAAGAACTCCGACATCGGCGCGGGCAGCAAGGTGCCGCACCTCAGCTACATCGGCGACACCACCATCGGCGAGCACTCCAACATCGGCGCGGCCAGCGTCACCGTCAACTACGACGGCGTGAACAAGCACCGGACCACGATCGGGTCCTACTGCCGCACCGGCTCGGACAACATGTTCGTCGCGCCGGTCACCGTCGGCGACGGCGCCTACACCGGCGCCGGGACCGTGGTGCGGCGCGACGTGCCGCCCGGCGCGCTGGCGGTGTCCGGCGGACCCCAGCGCAACCTGGACGGATGGGTGGTGTCCCGCCGTGCGGGCACCCCCTCGGCCGAAGCGGCGGAGCGCGCTCTGACGCCCGAGAATGAAGGCACAACCGATGAAGGGCGCTGACGTGAACCCCACGATGGCCGGGACACCCAAGAAGAACCTGATGCTCTTCGGCGGACGTGCCTACCCGGAGCTGACCGAGCAGGTGGCCAAGCACCTGAACGTGTCGGTGACCCCCCAGTCGGCGTACGACTTCGCCAACGGCGAGATCTTCGTGCGGTTCGAGGAGAGCGTGCGCGGCTGCGACGCGTTCGTCATCCAGTCGCACTGCGCCCCCATCAACCAGTGGCTGATGGAACAGCTGATCATGGTGGACGCGCTGAAGCGGGCCTCCGCGAAGCGGATCACCGTGATCATGCCGTTCTACCCCTACGCGCGGCAGGACAAGAAGCACCGCGGCCGCGAGCCGATCTCCGCGCGCCTGGTGGCGGACATGTTCAAGACCGCGGGCGCGGACCGGCTCGTGTCCGTCGACCTGCACACGTCGCAGATCCAGGGCTTCTTCGACGGCCCGGTGGACCACCTGTGGGCCATGCCGCTGCTGGCCGAGCACATCCGCGACAAGTACGCGGGCCGCGAGCTGACCGTGGTCTCGCCGGACGCGGGCCGCACCAAGCTGGCCGAGAAGTGGGCCGACACGCTCGGCGGCGCGCCGATCGCGTTCATCCACAAGACCCGCGACCCGATGCGGCCGAACGAGGTCGTCGCGAACCGGGTCGTCGGCCAGGTCGAGGGCCGGCTGTGCGTCGTCATCGACGACATGATCGACACCGGCGGCACGATCACCAAGGCCGTGGACCAGCTGCTCGCCGAGGGCGCGTCGGACGTGGTCATCGCGGCCACCCACCCGGTGCTGTCGGGCCCGGCCGTGGAGCGCCTCCAGTCGTGCGGCGCGCGCGAGGTCGTGTTCACCGACACCCTGCCCATCCCGGCCGAGAAGCGCTTCGACGCGATGACCGTGCTGCCGATCGCGCCGCTGCTCGCGCGCGTGATCCAGGAGGTCTTCGAGGACGGCTCGGTGACGTCGCTGTTCGACGGCAACGCCTGACCGACCCGGCTGGAACGGGCTCGGCGCACCGCGCGCCGGGCCCGTTCGCCGTTCCGGGAGCGGTGCCGGGAACCCCCGATTAGGCACCGTCGACCCGTCGGCCTACACTGGCCAGGTTGCCTCGGCGAGGGCGAGCATCACGCTCGGCGTGATCGACGCGGCGGTTGTGATGCCGCGCGTGTTCACCCTCCGCGCCGCCCGCCGCCGCAGGCCAACCCCCGCTTCGCCCCGCCCGACGTACCCGCCGACGTTTACCAGGCCAGACCGTTAGGAGAGCCCCACCGTGTCCGAGGTCCGTCTCGCCGCAGAGCAGCGCACCGAGTTCGGCAAGGGCGCCGCCCGCCGCACCCGCCGCGCCGGCAAGATCCCCGCGGTGCTCTACGGCCACGGTTCCGACCCGAAGCACCTGGCCCTGCCGGCGCTCGAGTTCGCCCGTGTTGTCCGCGAGCACGGTCAGAACGCAGTTCTCACGCTGGACATCGAGTCCTCCACCGAGCTGGCGCTGACCAAGACTGTCACCACGCACCCCATCAAGAACTACATCGAGCACGTCGACCTGCTGCTCGTGCAGCGGGGCGAGAAGGTCACCGTCGAGGTGCCGATCGTCCTCACCGGCGACGCCGCCGCGGCGACCCTGCTCACCCAGGACCTCACCTCGGTCCAGGTCGAGGCCGACGCCCTGAACATCCCCGAGCAGGTCGAGTACTCGATCGCCGGTCTGCCCGCGGGCACCCAGGTGCACGCGTCCGACCTGGTGCTGCCCGCCGGCACCACCCTGGTGACCGACGCCGACGCGATGGTCCTCGCGGTGAACGCCGCGCCGACCGCCGCCGAGCTGGACGGCGACACCGGTGAGGCCACCGAGGCCGAGGCCTCCGAAGAGGGCTGAGCCCATCACGTCGGGCAACTCGAACGGCACGCCTCCCCCGCCGCACGGCTGGGGTGGCGTGCCGTCGCCGTTCCTGAGCCCGGCGCAGGTGCGGTCCGCCGCGTTCCCGCGCAAGCGGGGCAAGGGCTACGACCCGGCGCAGGTGGACGCCTTCCTGCTGCGCGTCGCCGACGCCCTCGCGGGACGCGCGGTGGTGCACCCCGACCAGGTGCGGACGGTCGTGTTCACCGAGATCGCGGGCGGCTACGACCAGCGGGCCGTGGACGACTTCCTGGCCGCGCTGGAGCACCAGCTGCGGTCCGGGCACGTGCCGCCGACCACCCTGCAGACCGGTGACGCGCTGCTGGCCGTGAAACTGCCGCGCTCCCCCAACGGCTACGATCGCGGCGAGGTCGACGCGTTCCTCGGCCGGGCCGCCGCGACGCTGGACGGCCGGGGCCGGATGACCGCGAGCGAGGTCAGGCACACCAGGTTCAGCACCACGTCCGGGTTGCGGCGGGGCTACCAGGTGCGCGCGGTGGACGCCCTGTTGGACGAGCTGGAGCAGGAGTTGCGGTTCCGTGGTCGATGACGTCGCCCTGGTCGTCGGGCTGGGCAACTCCGGACCCAAGTACGAGGGCAACCGGCACAACGTCGGCTTCCTCGTGCTGGACGAGCTGGCTTCGCGCGTGGGCGGGAAGTTCAAGGCGCACAAGGGCGGCGCGGAAGTGGTGGAGGGCCGCCTGGCGGGCCGCCGGGTCGTGCTGGCGAAGCCGCGCGGCTACATGAACACCTCCGGCGGGCCCGTGGCGGGCACGGCGAACTTCTACAAGGTGCCGCCCGCGTCGGTCATCGTCGTGCACGACGAGCTGGACCTGCCGTTCGGGACCGTGCGGCTGAAGCTCGGCGGCGGCGAGAACGGGCACAACGGGCTGCGGTCGATCACGAAGTCGTTGGGCACCAAGGACTACCACCGGGTGCGGTTCGGGGTGGACCGGCCGCCGGGCCGGATGGACCCGGCCGACTACGTGCTGCGCGACTTCTCGCTGGTGGAGCGCAAGGAGCTGGCGTTCGAGCTGGACCGGGCCGCGGACGCCGTGGAGGCGTTGCTGGAGCTGGGGCTGGAAGCCGCCCAGAACAAATTTCACTGAGCACAAGTTCCACTGAGCGCGAGCTCCGCTGAGCGCCGGTTCGCGGGACTACGGGCGGCGACGCCGGCAGCTACGGGCGACCGAAGCGGGGCCGGCGGTCAGCCGCCGAGCGCGCCCCGACGTGCCGGAGCGCGCTCGGCGACCGAACGTCAGCCGGTGGGCACCAGGGACGCGGCGGCGGCCCGGCGCAGCTTGCCGGACGGCGTCTTCGGCAGGCTGCCGGGCTTGAGCACGACCACCGAGTACGGGCGCAGGCCGACGGCGTCCACGACCCGCGCGCTGATCTCCTTGCTCAACGCCCGCACGGCGTCGTCCTCGCCCGCGAGCTTCGACTCCACCACGACGGCGAACCGCTCGCGCCGGGTGCCCGCGTCCAGCCGCACGGCCACCGCGTTGCCCGCGCGCACGCCCTCGACGGCCGACGCCGCGCGCTCGATGTCCGTGGGGTAGATGTTGCGGCCGCCCATGATGATCACGTCCTTGCGCCGCCCGCAGACGACGACCTGGCCGTCCACCACGTACCCCTCGTCGCCGGTGTCCAGCCAGCCGTCGGCGTCCTGGGTGGCGAGCGGGCCGTTCACGGTGAGGTAGCCGGGGGTCACGGCCTCGCCGCGCACGCGCAGCTGCCCGACCTCGCGTTCGCCGCGCACCGCGCCCGACTCGTCGACGACCTGCACCTCGAGGCCGGGCAGCGGCGGCCCGAGCAGCGGGAACGCGCGCGCGTTGGGGCTGTCCCCCGGCACCGGAACGGCCCGGCGGCCCCCCTCCAGCTCCTCGGGGTCGACCACGTCCACCGAGAGGCCGGTGAACACGGGCGCGAACGCCACGCCCAGCGTCGTCTCGGCCATGCCGTACGCGCAGAGCACGCACTCCGGCCGCAGCCCGAACCGCGCGCCCTCGTCGGTGAACGACTTCACCGCGGCCGGGTCGATGGGCTCGGCGCCGTTCAGCGCGATCCGCAGCGTCGACAGGTCGAACGTGCCGTCGTCCACGCCCCGCATGCGGCGGGCCGCGATGGCGTAGGCGAAGTTCGGCGCGGCGGTGATGGTGCCGCGGTAGCGGCTGATCAGGTCCGGCCACAGGGTGGGGCGGCCGAGGAAGTCCGGCGGGGTGACCTTGACCAGGTCGATGCCGAACAGCATGGGCACGGTCAGGAAGCCGACCATCCCCATGTCGTGGAACAGCGGCAGCCACGAGACCATCCGGTCGGTCTCCGGGTCCAGCTCGGCGGCGACCTCCATCGCCTTCGCGTTGGACCACAGGTTGCCGTGCGTGATGCGGACCGCCTTCGGGTCCGCGGTGGAGCCGCTGGTGAGCTGGAGCAGCGCGGGCATGTCCTCGTCGACGTCGACGGGCGCGCCCAGCGGCTCGCCGGTGAGGTCGTCCAGCTTGCGGTAGGCGACGCCGTTCTGCTCCAGGACGTCCGCCAGCGCGTCGAACGGGGCGCCCAGCAGCACGAGCTTGGCGCCGATCATGGTGAGCACCCGGAGGGTGTCACCGGCCCACTCGGCGAGGTCGGTGCGGGCGGTCGGCTGGTGCAGCATGGTCGTGCTGCCGCCCGCCAGCCACACCGCCTGCACGGCGGGCGCGATGGCGGCCGGGTCGCCCGCGAGGACCGCGATCGACTCGCCCCTGGCGACCCCTCCGGCGACGAGCGCGCCGGCCATGCGGGTGGCCTGCTCGTGCACCTCCGCCCACGACCGGCGGGTCGGAGCGTTCGGCTCCCCCGTGGTCATGCCCCGCGCCCGTCCTCCGGCACCCGTAGCGGTTGCCACCATCGTGTCCACGAACCGGCTCATGACCGCCAAGGGTAGAGCGATCTTTCGACGCATTGAGCCGATAGGGCGAAACAACCGAACCGCCGTGCGGCGATACTCCCCGGTACACACTCGAAGGAGGTAATGGGTGACCGGGTTCGAGGCGCGCGCGCACCTGCCGGCACATCCGGCGCCGCTGCTGAGCGCACAGGATCTGCGGCAGGTCGCCTTCCACCGTCCCCCGACCGGTCAGCCGGGGTACGACGAGGGTCAGGTGGACGCCTTCATCGACCGCATCGAGGAGACCCTGCTCGGCCGCGACCACGTCACGGAGCAGGACGTGCGACGGGTGCGGTTCAGACCCGCGCGGCCCGGCTACGGCTACGACGGCGTCGAGGTCGACGCCTTCATGGACCTGGTGGCCGAGACGCTCGGCTCGACGCCGCAGCGGCACCAGGCGTCCGCGCCCGCGCAGGGCGCGCACGCCACGTCCACCGGGATGAGACCGGCGGCGGCCCGCCTCACCCCGCAGGACGTGCGCGCCGTGCGGTTCCACAAGCCCCGACCGGGCAACCGCGGCTACCACGAGGCCCAGGTCGACGCCTTCCTGGACCGGATCGAGAACACCCTCGCGGGTCGGGACGACCTGACCGCGCTGGAGGTGCAGGACCACGAGTTCAGCTACGCCCCGCCCGGCCAGGTGGGGTACGACGAGGACGACGTGGACACGTTCCTCGACCTCGTCGTGGTGACGCTGGAGCGCTCGCCCGCGCCGCTCGCGTCCACCCCGGTGTCCCGCTCCGGGCTCACGTCCACGCCCACGCTGGCGCCACCCCCGCCCCCGCCCGTCCGGCCGCGTCCCGGCCCCGGCACCCGCCCGCTGACCGCCCGTGACGTCCGCACCGCCGCCTTCGGCAAGCCCCCGCGCGGCCGCCGCGGCTACCACGAGGCGCAGGTCGACAAGTTCCTCGACCGGATCGAGAACACGCTCCTCGGCCAGGATGACCTGACCGCGCGCGAGGTCCGCGAGGCCCGCTTCAGCCGGCCCATGTTCGGCCGGCGCGGGTACGACGAGACCGAGGTCGACGCGTTCCTGGCGCGCGTGGAGAAGCAGCTGCGCGACGGCCCGACGCGCCCCACCTCGCTGCCGCCGATCACGTCGTGGGAGCAGCTGCGGCTGATCAAGATCCCGGTGGCGGGCCCGGCGCAGCGCGGCTACCGGACGTCCCAAGTGGACCGGGTGCTGGAGGAGGTCGGCATCGCCCTCGACGGCATGGTCGGCGCGTCGTCGGCGGAGGTGGCGGCGACGACGTTCGCCACCTCCCTGACCGCGGGGCAGGGCTACGACTGCGCGTTCGTGGACGAGCTGATGCCCCTGCTGGTGGAGGAGCTGCGCCGCCGGGGCCGCTGACCCGCGGGCGCCGTCCACACGGGACCGCGAGGCCGTCCGACGCTCCGCGGAACGACCGGGCGGCCACCAACCGCGGTGGCTGCCCGGTCGCGAACGTCAGCGGAGGGAACGGCGCCAACCCTCATCGCCCAACCCCAGCGCCCAACTCCCGCCGGCCAACCCCCAGCGCTGAACTTCGGCGTTCAACCGGCGCTCAGCCCTCGGCGGTCTCCGCGGCCGCCAGCCACTGCGCCTCGACGTCCTCGGCCTCCGCCAGCACGGCCTTCAGCTCGGCGTCCAGCGCCATCAACCGCTCCGGGTCGGTGGCGGCCTCGGCGAGCTTCGCGTGCAGCTCGGTCTCCTTCTTCTGCAACGTCTCCAGCCGCCGCTCCAGCCGCGCCAGCTCCTTGCGCGCCGCGCGCTGGTCGGCCGCCGACGACGTCGGCGCGGAGGCGGGCTTCGCGGTGGGCGCGGCGTCGACCTCCTTCTGGCGGTCACGCCGGCGCAGGTACTCCTCGATGCCGCCGGGCAGGTCGGTCAGCCCGCCGTCGCCGAACAGCGCCACCACCTGGTCGCACACCCGTTCCACCAGGTACCGGTCGTGCGAGATCACCACCAGCGTGCCGGGCCACGAGTCCAGCAGGTCTTCGAGCTGCTGCAACGTGTCGATGTCGAGGTCGTTGGTCGGCTCGTCGAGCAGCAGCACGTTCGGCTCGGCCATCAGCAGCCGGCACAGCTGCAACCGCCGCCGCTCGCCGCCGGACAGGTCGCCGACCGGCGTCCACTGCTTCTGCGACGAGAACCCGAACCGCTCGGCGAGCTGCGAGGCGGACATCTCCTGCTTGCCCAGCACCACGCGCCGCGCGACCTCCTCCACGGCCTCCAGCACCCGCATCGACCCGTCGAGGTCGTGCAGCTCCTGGCTCAGGTGCGCGAGCTTCACCGTCTGCCCCTGGACGCGCTTGCCCGTCTCCAGCTCCCGCTCGCCGGCCAGCGCCTTCAGCAGGGTCGTCTTGCCCGAGCCGTTGACGCCGACGATCCCGATCCGGTCGCCCGGCCCGATCCGCCACGTCAGGTCGCGCACCAGCGTCCGACCGGGCACGGTCAGCGTGGCGTCCTCCAGCTCCAGCACCGTGCGCCCGAGCCGCCGCTTCGCGAACGCCAGCAGCTCGACCGAGTCGCGCGGCGGCGGCACGTCGGAGATCAACGCCTCGGCGGCGTCGATGCGGTAGCGCGGCTTGGACGTGCGGGCGGGCGCGCCGCGGCGCAGCCACGCCAGCTCCTTGCGGGCCAGGTTGCGGCGCTTCTCCTCGATCGTGTCGGCCAGCCGGGCGCGCTCGGCGCGGGCGAAGATCCAGTCCGCGTAGCCGCCCTCGTACTGCTCGACCTTGCCGCCGACGACCTCCCACGTCCGGGTGCAGACGGTGTCGAGGAACCACCGGTCGTGCGTCACGACCACGAGCGCCGTGCGGCGGGCCAGCAGGTGGTCGGCGAGCCAGCGGACGCCCTCGACGTCGAGGTGGTTGGTCGGCTCGTCCAGCACGACCAGGTCGAGGTCCTGCACCAGCGCCGCGGCCAGCGCGACCCGGCGGCGCTCGCCACCGGACATCGTGCCGACCGGCGAGTCCAGCCCGAAGCCGGTGATGCCGAGGCCGTCGAGGATCGACCGGACGCGCGCGTCGGAGGCCCACTCGTGCTCGGCGTCGAAGCCGAGCGGGTCGATGACGGCGTTGCGCACGGTCGAGCCCTCGGCCAGTTCGGTGCGCTGGGTGACCACCGCCATGCGCAGGCCGCGGTTCTGGCTGACGCGGCCCTCGTCCGGCTCGGCCAGCCCGGCCAGGACCTCCAGCAGCGTCGTCTTGCCGCCGCCGTTGAGGCCGACGACGCCGATCCGGTCCCCCTCGCCGACGCCGAGGGACACGCCGTCGAGCAGCGGACGCACGCCGAACGACTTGGAGACGCTCTCCAAGTTGACCAAGTTGGCCATGTACCAGCACCTTCATCGAAATCGTGGACACCCGCGGTACGCCAGCCTAGCTATCGCCCCGGTAACGACGTCCCGCCCGGACCCGACGTAACGGCCACAACCGACACTGGGAGTCCGATGTCACAGCTCAAACGGGTCGCCGGCGTGCTGGCGGCCCTGGTGGTCGCCGGGTGCGGCAGCGCGACCGTGCCGCCCGCGACGACCGTCACCGTGACCGCGCCCGCCGACGCCGTCACCACCGCTCCTCCCGCCACGACGACCGCTCCCGCGGGCACGACCGCGCCCATCGCCACCACCGCCGCGCCCGCGCCGGCCGCCGACACGTGCACCGTCCCGCACGTCGTCGGCATGGTCCACCAGACCGCGCAGGACACCATGCAGGCCGCGGGCCTCTACCGGCTGCGGGAGGTGGACGCGACCGGTCAGGGGCGCGTGCTGGCCCTCGACCGGAACTGGACGACCACCGCGCAGACGCCGGCCGCCGGCCAGGTCGTCCCGTGCGACACCGAGGTGCTGCTGTCGGCGAAGAAGACCGGCGAGTAGGTCAGGCGTGCACCTCGGGCGGGGTCGGCCGGGGTGCCTCCTCGGTGCCGATGACGCGCGCGCCGTGCACCGGCCCCTGCGCCACGCGCACCGTCCGGCAGACGCCCGCGCCCGCCAGCTCGGCCGCCACGCGCACCGCCGAGTCGCCGTCCGTGCAGAGGAACGCGCAGGTCGGCCCCGACCCGGACACCATGCCGGCCAGCGCGCCCGCGTTCACGCCCGCGCGCAACGTGCGGCGCAGGTTGGGGCGCAACGACACGGCCGCGGCCTGCAGGTCGTTGCCCAGGAGCAGCGCGAGCTGGCGCGGGTCGCCCGACGCCAGGCCCTCCAGCACGGCCTCCGCCTCGCCGACGCGGGGCGGGTCGCCGTCCGCGCGGAGCCGGTCCAGCTCGTCGAACACCTCGGGCGTGGACAGGCCGCGCCGGTCGAACGCGAGGACCCAGTGGAACGTGTGGCGGGACAGCACGGGCACGATCCGGTCGCCGCGGTCGGTGCCCAGCGCCGTGCCGCCGTAGATGGCGAACGGGACGTCGGCGCCGATCTTGCCCGCCAGGCCGGCCAGCTCGTCCCGGCTGATCTCCAGCCTCCAGAGCGAGGCGAGCCCGACGAGCGTCGCCGCCGCGTCCGCGCTGCCGCCCGCCATGCCGCCGGCGACCGGGATGGACTTGCGGATGACGACGCGGACCTTCGGGTCGTCCGGGTCGCGGCCGACGTGCTGCGCCAACGCCCGCACCGCGCGCCAGGCCAGGTTGGACGGGCCCGTGGGCACCGAGTCGGCGCCCTCGCCGTGCACTTCGACGCCGGGGTCGTCGGCGATGGCGACGGTCACCTCGTCGGTGAGCGACAAGGCCTGGAAGATCGTCACCAGGTCGTGGTAGCCGTCCGCGCGCGGATCTCCGACGGCAAGGTGCAGGTTGACCTTGGCCGGGACGCGGACGGTGACCGGGGGTGGGACGACAGCGAGCACGCCATGAAGCGTACGGGCGTTTCCGGGTTGTCCGCTCCTACCGACCTATGACCTGCGCGGAAAGCGCCGAACCGGTGCCGGGACACGTCACCTGACACGTGCGGCGGCCCCGGCTCCGGGCCAGGGCCGGAACACGGTCGGGCCGGGGCCGGGACACGGGTCCGGGGCGGGATCGGGCCGGCCACGGGACAGGGTCGGGGAACACGGTCGGGCCGGCCACGGGACAGGGTCGGGGAACACGGTCGGGCCGGCCACGGGACAGGCTCCAGCGCGAGATCCGGGCCGGTTCGGAAAAGGCTCCCGAGCACGGGTCGGACCAGGCGCGGGACAGCCTTCCGCGCGAGATCCGGGCCAGCTCGGGAAGGCTCCCGACCACGGGTCGGGCCGGGTGCGGGAGTTGTCCACAGGTCGACGCGCACGGCCCGACATCGTCGGTCCGACCTGGCAGGATTAAAGCAGGGGTCCCCTTGGCGAGGACCCCTGCGAAGCACGCATTCCACGCCCACTCCCTGGGCCGCCCCCACGGTTGCGACCGTTGCGACCGTTGCGACGGTGGCGTCGATCGTGTCGATCGCGCGGGCGGCCCGGGAGTGGCGTTCGGTCAGACGGCGAGGACCGACCCCGAGAACTCCTGCTTGATGTAGTCCTTGACCTGCTGCGACTGGAGCAGGTCGAGCAGGTCCTTGATCCGCTTGTCGTCCTTCAGCTCGGCCCGCGTCACCAGGCCGTTCGCGTTCGGGTTGCCCTCGGCCTTCTCCAGCACCAGGGCGTCCTCCGCCGGGTTGAGCTGGGCGTCGATGGCGTAGTTGCCGTTCACCACGGACGCGTCCGTGTCGTCCAGCGACCGGGGCAGCTGCGCCGCCTCCAACTCGACGAACTCCAGGTTCTTCGGGTTCTCCACGATGTCGCGGACGGTCGCCGTCGCCTCCGAGCCCGGCTTCACCTTGATCACGCCCTTGTCCTGCAGCAGCTTCAGGCCCCGTGCCTCGTTCGTGGCGTCGTTGGCCACGGCGACCTTCCCGCCGGACGGCAGGTCGGCCAGCGACTTGTGCTTCTTCGAGTACACGCCGAGCGGCTCGATGTGCACCGGCCCGATCCACTCCAGCGGCGCGCCGCTCTCCGCCTTGAACGTGTCCAGGTACGGCACGGTCTGGAAGTAGTTCGCGTCCAGCGACCCGTCGACCAGCGCGGTGTTCGGCTGGACGTAGTCGGTGAACTCCACCACCTCGATCTTGAGGCCCTTCGCGGCGGCGAGGTTGTCCGCCACGTACCGCAGCACCTGGGCGTGCGGGACGGGGCTCACGCCGACCTTCAGCGCCGCGTTCGGGTCCGAGGCGGCGCCGGTGTCGCCACTACCGCAGCCCACTGCGGTCAGCAGCACGGCGAGCAGGGCAGCACGAATACGCATGTCGTTCCTTATGGGAAGAGTGTGGCTTGATCAGACGGACGCGGTGCGGCGGCGGTCGACGCCGCGCGCGACGCGGTTGGTGGCGAGCTGGATCGCGGTGGCGATGATGGCCAGCACGACGACGGTGCTCCACAGGTAGCGGTCGTTGAACCGCTGGTAGCCCATGCGCACGGCGAGGTCGCCGAGACCGCCGCCGCCGACCACGCCGGCCATCGCCGAGTAGCCGAGCAGGGCGATCGCGGTCACGCCGATGGCGTTCACGAGCGCGGGCAGCGACTCGCGGAGCAGCACGCTGCGCACGATCCGCAGCGTGGACGAGCCGGTGGTGACGGCGGCCTCGACCACCGCCACGTTCACCTCGGACAGCACGTTCTGGATGAGCCTGCCGACGAACGGGATCGCGCCGACGGACAGCGGCACGATCGCCGCCGTGGGACCGATGGTGCTGCTGAGCAGGAGCCTGGTCAGCGAGGTGAGCACCACCAGCAGGACCAGGAACGGCATGGACCGGCCCAGGTCCACGACGAACCCGAGGATCTTGTGCACCGCCGGCCGCGGCTTCAGCCCACCGGGAGCGGTGAGCTGAAGCCAGATGCCGACGGGAGTGCCGAGCAGAACCGCGATGACGGTCGAGACCACCACCATGTACAACGTCTCACCGGTGGCGACGAGCAGTTGGTCGAAGACCTCCGACCAGGGTGTGGCAGACCTCACGCAGCTACTCCCTGCGGACCCGCCAGGGTCCGGCGCACCGCGCCACCAGCCTCGGAGATCCACTCCAGCGCCGAGTCCGAGCGCTCGCCCTTCAGGCCGACGCGGAAGCGCGCGACCGGGGTCTCGCCCAGCCGGGTCAGGCCGCCGCCCAGGAGGTTCAGGTCGACGCCGAACCGGCTGCCCGCCTCGGGCAGCAGCGCGCCGACGGCCGCGAAGCCGACCAGCACGATGTCGGCGACCCGGTCGAACGCGCCTTCGGCGGCCGGGTTCTGGTCGACCGCGGGCAGCAGGGACGCGGCCGTGCGGCTGCCGGCGTCGGACACGAGGTCGAGCACCTTGCCGTGCTCCACGACCCGGCCGTCCTCCAGCACCGCGACGTCGTCGCAGATCCGCCGGACCACGCCCATGTCGTGCGTGACCACGAGGACCGTCACACCCAGCTCGGCGCGCGCCCGGTCGAGCACGGTCAGCACGGAGCCGGTGGTGTCGGGGTCGAGCGCGGACGTCGGCTCGTCGGCCAGCAGCACGGACGGCGACGCGGCGAGCGCGCGGGCGACCGCGATCCGCTGGCGCTGGCCGCCGGACAGCTGGTCGGGGTAGGAGCCGGCCTTGTCGGTGAGGCCGACGAGGTCGAGGAGCTCGGCGACACGCGTGCGGCGCTGCGGCCCGGCGACGCCCGCGGCCTCCAGCGGGAGCGCGACGTTGCCCGCGGCGGTGCGCTGGCGCAGCAGGGAATCCCCTTGCGGCACAACGCCGATCTGCCGGCGGGCGGCGCGCAGCGCGGTGCCGTCGAGCGAGACGAGGTCGGTGCCGTCGACGCGGATCGCGCCGCTGTCGGGGCGTTCGAGCAGGGCGACGCACCGGGCCAGGGTGGACTTGCCCGCGCCGCTGGGGCCGACGACGCCGAGGACGGTGCCCGCGGCGACGTCCAGGTTCACGCCGTCCAGCGCGCGAACCTGCCCGGTACTCCCGGGGAAGGTCTTGGTGAGGTTCTCGACAGTGATCACGTTTCGCTCCACGACTGCGTGCGGCAGCGCACGCCCAGGGCGTGCGAGACCGGCGGCTCAGCTCAGAAAGGTGTCCCGCGAGGGGGACGCGAGGATTCGAAAGCGCCTAAGAGCTCTTAGCAGCTGCGACAGGCCGAGGACGTGCGTCGACCGTGGTCGACGACCCGTCGGCGGGTGAGCATTCGCATCCTGGGCACGTGATCCTCCATCGATCCTGGCTGAAGCACCTGCCCCCATGGAGGGGTGGTTGCTGCGGCGTCGTAGAGCCAGGTCTCTCGGCCGCTCGGGATGGCACCACGAGTACACCTGACCGGACCGGGCCGACGCAAGCCTGAAACGGGATCGTCCGGCAAATCACACTGTCGGCCGTCAGATCAACGACTATCGAGAAGAAGCGGCCTCGGCTATCCGGACGAACGCGTCGACGGCCAGTTGTTCGCCGCGCACCTCCGGGTCCACGCCCGCCGCGACGAGCAGCCGGTGAGCCTCGGCGGCCGAACCGGCCCACCCGGACAGCGCGCCGCGCAGCATCTTGCGCCGCTGCGCGAAAGCCGCGTCCACCAAGGAGAACAGCACCTTCTGGTCCACGGTGGACAGTGGCGCGTGGCGCTCGAACGCGACCAGCGCGGAGTCGACGTTGGGCACGGGCCAGAACACCGAACGGGGCACCGGACCGGCCCGCCGGGCGTCCGCGTACCAGGCCAGCTTCACGCTCGGGACGCCGTACACCTTGCTGCCGGGGCCGGCGGCCATGCGGTCGGCCACCTCGGACTGGACCATCACCAGGCCGGTGCGCAACGACGGCAGCTCGGCCAGCAGGTGCAGCACGACGGGCACGGCGACGTTGTACGGCAGGTTCGCGACGAGCGCTGTAGGCGCCACGGGCAGCTGGGCCGCTGTGACGCGCATCGCATCGGCGTGCACCACGGACAGCCGGTCGACCAGCTCGGGCGCGCGCTCGCCCACCGTCACCGGCAGCCGTTCGGCCAGCACCCCGTCGATCTCCACGGCCACCAGCGCCCGGCACGACGGCAGCAGCGCCAACGTCAGCGAGCCCAGCCCGGGGCCGACTTCGAGCACCACGTCGTCGGGCCCCAGCTCGGCCGCCGCCACGATCCGACGCACGGTGTTCGGGTCGTGCACGAAGTTCTGCCCGAGCTTCTTGGTGGGGCGGATGTCCAGCTCGGCGGCCAGCCGACGGACGTCAGCCGGCCCGAGGAGCCGACTCCCCGCTCCGGCCGACGTCGAATCCTCAGTCACCCGGCCATTCTCCACGACGCCGGCCCCAAGCCCACCTAGACCACCTCACGGCCGCAAACAGGACCACCACCGCGAGGTCGCGTCGGTCGTTCGCGCCTGATTTTCCGACGATCACGCTTTTCGATCGTCGGAAAATCAGGCGCGAACGACCGACTCAATGGCGACCGAGCCGCGACGCCGAAGGCGGCGCAAATGTCACGGCAGGCCCAGCTTCTGCTGGCAGTGCGGCCACGCGGAGTAGCCGCCGCGGGCGTCGCGGAGCTTGGTCGCGATCGCGATCTGCTGCTCACGGGTCGCCTGGTGCGGGTACGCGGCGTACTGGCTGCCGCCGTACGCGTCCCACGTGCCCTTGTTGAACTGGAGGCCGCCGTAGTACCCGTTGCCGGTGTTGATGGCCCAGTTGCCGGTCGCCTCGCACTGGGCGAGGGCGTCCCACACGGCGCCGTCGGGCGGGAGCTTGGTGCCGACCTTGACCTTCTTGGCCTTCGGCTCCTTGGTGACCTTCGCGCCCAGCTTCTCGCGGCCGATCTCCTGGCCGTTCTTCACCGTGACGCGGTAGGTGACGATCTGCTCGCCGGCTTCACCCGGCTCCACGACCTCTTTCTGGCCCTTCATCATCGTGTCGTCTTTGATCTCCTCGACGGGCGGCTGGATGGCCTCCGTCGCGTTGATCACCGAGACGCCGGTGCGGGTGATGTGGACCTCGGCGCCGTTGGTGACGCGCAGGTCCATCGCCGTTTCGAGCTTGTCGTCCGGGCCGAGCGACAGGTTCTCGCTCTTCAGCAGCTCTTCGACGGTGACGGCCGTCGTCTGGAGCTGCCGGGGCGCGTTGCCGCCGTCGTAGAGCGTGATCGTCTTGAGGCTCTTGACCTCGAGCGCGAGCCCGCTGAGGGGGACGTCCATGCCGCGGTCGTGGGAGAGCCACGCGCCCTCGTCGTCGACCTGCAACTGCTCCAGCGCCTCGTCGACGGTGACGGAGCGGACCCAGCCCTCGCGCTGCTCGCCGTCGACGGTCGCCTTCACGAGCCGGCCGCGGTCGAGGGAGATCTTGCCGCCGTCGCTGACCTTCGCCTGGGGCGACGGGCTGAGCGCGTCGTGCTCGCCGATCGTGATGCCCTCGTCGGCGAGGATCTCACCGACGGTGGACTCGTAGGTGCGGACGGTCTTGGCTTCCCCGTCGACGTCGACCGTGACGGACTTGTCCATCGCGATCGCGGTGGCGCCGCCGCCGGAGATGGTCACCAGCACGGTGGCGACCGCGGCCTTCAGGAAGCGCCGCTTCCACTTCCCCGCGGCCTCGACCAGTGCGGCGGGCGGGGCGCTCGGCTGCTCGGCGGCCAGGCTGCTCGCGACCCGGTCCTGGGAGACCTCGTCGGGGATGATGATCGGGGGGAGGAGCGTGGTCTCGGCGTTGATCAGCCGGATCAGCTCGTCGACGTCGACGTTCGCGCTCTCGAGCAGCGCGTCGGCGTCGGGGCCCAGCACGTCCAGGACGTCGTCCGGGGTGATGGTGAACACCGCGGTGTCCCACTCGGACGGCGGCCCGGGTCTGTCCAGGACGTCCACACCGGTCACGGGTGTCTGCACGGGCGTAAACCAGTCGGTGTCCTCGTTGAACGAGTTCACGGGGTGCCATACCTCCTGAAGGCGCGAAGTCCGGCGACGCGCACGTTCGATGTCGGTGGTCAGCTGGTGATCTCCGGCAACTCCTGTGCGTCCGCGCTGCTTCTCGCTTCTGGTCCTCTGAGACCCGCCCCGACTGCGGGTGCGCCCCGAACGGGAACTCGGGGCACGGTCACGGGACCGTAACGGGTGCGCGGTGGTTGTGCCAACACCCCCACAACCCTTGTGAGGTCAGTCACTCCGTTAGGGGAGCAAGTCTGTCGGCCATTCGTCGTAAGGAGCACTACGACTCCGCCACGTCACTGAGACGGAAGACGCGTTCGGCGTTTCGGGTGATCTTCGCCGCCAACTCACCGACGTCGGCGTCACGCAGGGTCGCCAGGTCCCGGAGCGTGTAGTTCACGCAATAGGGCTCGTTCGGGCGACCTCGGTACGGGTGGGGCGTGAGGAACGGGGCGTCCGTCTCGACCAGCACGTGGTCCTCGGGCGCCCACCGCGCGGCCTCCCTGAGGGCGTGGGCGTTGCGGAACGTCGTGGTGCCCGCGAACGACAGCACGAACCCGCGTTCCACGCACGCGCGCGCGAAGGAGAGGTCGCCGGAGAAGCAGTGGAAGACGACGGTGTCCGGCGCGCCCTCCGCGTCGAGCACCTTCAGGATGTCGTCGTGCGCGTCCCGGTCGTGGATCATCAACGCCTTGCCGACGCGCTTGGCCAGGTCGATGTGCCACCGGAACGCCTCGTGCTGCGCCGATCTGGGCGCGTAGTCCCAGTAGTAGTCCAGGCCGGTCTCGCCGATCGCGACGACCCTCGGGTGCTCGGCGAGCGCCGCCAGGACGTCCTGCTCGGCCTGGCCGAACGTCGACGTGCGGGTGGGGTGCAGGGCGACGGCGGCGAACACCCGGTCGTCCCACGTGGCGGCCTCGGCGGCCCAGCGGGCGGAGTCGAGGTCATCGGCGACCGTGATCACGCGGTCGACACCGGCCAGCGCGGCCCGGTCGACGATGGCCTTCACGTCGTCCGGCGTCGTCGCGCCGCACGCGTCCAGGTGGGTGTGGGCGTCGACCACCGGCGCCGGAAGGGTCTCCGGCGCCGGTGGCCGCTCGCCGCGGCGCTTGGTCAACGGTTCTCGGGCCTCACTTGACGATCGGCGCCCACTCGGGGCCGGTCTCACCCAGCTCCGGGTCGAGCTTCGCGAACAGCGGCGCGGGCTTGGCCAGCGGGCGGCCCACCTCGATCGGCGTCGACGCCCACGTCGCCTGCTCGGCCGCGTAGTCACCGGTCAGCACCGGGTACTCGCGGTCGGGCACGTCCAGGTCGGCCACGTCGGTCAGCTGCGGCTGCGCCGCCCACACGCCCGTGCCGCCCAGCGCCTCGTGCACCTTCTGCGCCGAGTGCGGCAGGAACGGCGTGAGGAGCGCGTTCGCGTCCTGCACGACCTGCAAGGCGGTGTGCAGCACGGTGTCGCGGCGCTCCGGGTCGTCCTTCAGCTTCCACGGCTCCTGGTCGGACAGGTAGCGGTTGGCCGCGCCGACGACCTTCATCGCCTCGCTCGACGCCTGCTTGAAGCGGGAGCGGCGCAGGTGCCCGCCCACCACGTCGAACGCCTGCTTCGACAGGGCCAGCAGCTCGTGGTCGGCCTGGGTGGGGCTGGTCGGCCTCGGCACCGCGCCCACGTTCTTGTGCGCCATGGAGATCGACCGGTTGACCAGGTTGCCCCACTCGTTGGCCAGCTCGAAGTTCGTGCGGCGGACGAACTCCTCCCAGGTGAAGTCGGTGTCCTGGTTCTCGGGGCCGGCGACCGAGATGAAGTAGCGCAGCGCGTCCGGGCCGAACTCCTTCAGGAAGTCCGTCACGTAGATGACCGTGCCGCGGGACGTGGAGAACTTCGACCCGCTCATGGTCAGGAACTCGGAGCTGACGACCTCGGTGGGGAGGTTCAGCGCGCCGAACGCGCCCGGCTCGCCGCCCTTCGCGCCCTGGCCGTTCTGGCCGAGCAGCAGCGACGGCCAGATCAGCGAGTGGAAGACGATGTTGTCCTTGCCCATGAAGTAGTAGCCCTGGGCGTCGCCGGTCCAGAACTCCTTCCAGGCGTCCTCGTCACCGCTGCGCCGGGCCCACTCGACGGACGCGCTGAGGTAGCCGATCACCGCGTCGAACCACACGTAGAAGCGCTTCATCGGCTGGTCGCGCCAGCCGTCGAGCGGGATCGGGATGCCCCAGTCGAGGTCGCGGGTGATGGCGCGCGGGCGCAGGTCGCCGATGAGGTTCTGGCTGAACTTCAGCACGTTCGGCCGCCACTCGGCGCGGGTCTGGAGCCAGCCGCCGAGGGCGTCGATGAACTGCGGGAGGTCCAGGAACAGGTGCTCGGTCTCGACGAACTTCGGCACCTCGCCGTTGATGCGCGAGCGCGGGTTCTTCAGGTCGACGGGGTCGAGCTGGTTGCCGCAGTTGTCGCACTGGTCGCCGCGGGCGCCGTCGTAGCCGCAGATCGGGCAGGTGCCCTCGATGTAGCGGTCGGGCAGGGTGCGGCCGGTGGAGGGGCTGATCGCGCCCATCTCCGTCTTGGGCACCACGTAGCCGTTGCGCCAGAGGGAGAGGAACAGCTCCTGCACCACCTGGTAGTGGTTGCCGGTGGTGGTCCGGGTGAACAGGTCGTAGGACAGGCCGAGGCCGTGCAGGTCGTTCGCGATGACGCGGTGGTACTTGTCCACGAGCTCGCGCGTGGACATGCCCTCCTTCTCCGCCTGCACCGAGATCGGCGTGCCGTGCTCGTCCGAGCCGGAGACCATCAGCACCCGGTTGCCCGACATGCGCATGTAGCGGGAGAACACGTCGGAGGGGACACCGAAACCGGAGACGTGACCGATGTGGCGGGGGCCGTTGGCGTAGGGCCACGCCACCGCGGTCAGCACGGAGGCACTCATGGGCCAAGCCTACGGAGGTCGTCCCAGCGGGTTTTCGCGGGTCACCGGTAGCCGGGGCGGTCAACTGGCCGAACCGGGCAGGCCCAATCCCCGGCTGGCACGGCACCCGCGGCGGCACCTCCGGCGGCACCACCCTCCACAGGCTCACCGACGTGGCGGCCGCGGCGCGCGCGACGTGATCATCGCGGCGACCGCGCGCGACGAACCGCACGGTGGTGACCACCGACGAACGGGCGTGGTTCGGGGAGTTGCCCGGCGTCGACGTGCGGCTCGTGCCCGTCAGGACCCGCTGATCACGGCGTCGTCGAGCTGATCACGGCGTCGTAGAGCGCCTTCTTGCTCACGCCCGCCGCCGCCGCCACCTCGGCCGCCGCCGTCTTCGTCCGCTCGCCGTCCGCCACGCGCTGCCTGACCTCGGCGACCAGCACCTCCATCGGCGGCGTGTCGCGGGCCTCCGCGGGCGCCAGCACGACCGTCACCTCACCGCGCACGCCCTCGGCGGCCCACTCGGCCAGCTCGCCGAGCCCACCCCGCCTGACCTCCTCGTACGTCTTGGTCAGCTCCCGGCAGACGGCGGCTTGGCGGTCGGCGCCCAGCACGGACGCGGCGTCGGCGAGGGTGTCCGCCAGCCGGTGCGGCGACTCGAAGAAGACGCACGTCCGGGGCTCGTCGGCCAGCGCCGCGAACCACTTCCGCCGCTCGCCCTGCTTGCGCGGCGGGAAGCCGTCGAAGCAGAACCGGTCCGACGGCAGCCCGGACACGGCCAGCGCCGTGGTCACCGCGGACGGGCCGGGCAGGCACGTCACCCGGATGTCCTCGGCCACGCACGCCGTCACGAGCCGGTAGCCGGGGTCGGACACGCTGGGCATGCCGGCGTCCGTCACGAGCACCACCGTGCGGCCGTCGCGCAGGGCCTCCAGCAGGCCGGGGAGGCGGGCCGTCTCGACCTGGTCGTAGAAGCTCACGACCCGTCCGGACGGCGTCACGTCGAGGGCCGCGGCGAGGGACCGGAGTCGCCGGGTGTCCTCCGCCGCGATGACGTCGGCCGTCCCCAACGCCTCCACCAGGCGTGGTGAAGCGTCCCGGACGTCGCCGAGCGGAGTAGCGGCCAGCACCAAACGGCCTGATCCAGATACAGGTCTCACGCCTCTCACCCTACGATCGGGCGCGTGAGCCTGATCGCACCGCAGTCCGCAGACGACGTGGTCGTGGCCGGCGAGGTCCCGCCCGCCGGCCCCCCACCGGGCAACGACCGCGAGTCGCGGGCCCGCCAGCTCGAACCCGGCCCGATGGGCACCGCCCTGCGGGGCTGGCTCGTCACGCTCACCGTGGCGCTGATCGGCGGGGTGGTGCGGTTCTGGAACCTCGGGTTCCCGACCGACAAGGGCACGCCGATCTTCGACGAGAAGCACTACGTGCCGCAGGGCGCGCAGGTGCTGCGCAACGGCGGGTACGAGGACAACCCCGGCTACGAGCTGATCGTCCACCCGCCGCTGGGCAAGCAGCTCATCGCGATCGGGCAGTGGCTGTTCGGCTACGACGCCGTGGGCTGGCGGTTTGCGTCGGCGCTCGTCGGCACGCTGACGATCCTGCTGGTGGTGCGGATCGCCCGGCGGATGACGCGGTCCGACCTGATCGGCGCGATCGCCGGCGTGCTGCTGATCGCGGACGGCGTGAGCCACGTGCAGTCGCGGATGGGGATGCTGGACATCTTCCTCGCGTTCTTCGTGGTGGTGGCGTTCGCGTGCCTGGTGGTGGACCGGGACCAGGTGCGGTCGCGGCTGGCCGTCGCGGTGCGCGAGGGCTGGGTGACGAACTCGCCGCTCGGCCCGTGGCTGGGCTTCCGCTGGTGGCGGTTCGCCGGCGGCGTCTCGCTCGGCCTCGCGTGCGGTGTGAAGTGGTCCGGCCTCTGGTACATCGCGTTCTTCGGCGTGATGTCGGTGCTCTGGAGCGCGACCGCGCGCCGTGCCGCCGGGGTGGAGCGGCCGTGGCTGGGCGCGTTCGCGAAGGACCTGCTGCCGTCGCTGTTCGCGCTGCTCCTGATCCCGGTGCTGGCGTACCTGGCGACGTGGTGGGCGTGGTTCGCGTCGGAGACGGCGATCGACCGGCACATCGCGGGCGTGAAGATCCCGGCGGACGGCTGGATCCCCGAGCCGCTGCGGGCGCTCTGGTACTACAGCGGCAACGTGCTGGAGTTCCACACCAAGCTGGTCACGTCGGAGACCAACCGCCACCCGTGGGAGTCGAAGCCGTGGACGTGGCCGATGGGGCTGCGGCCGATGCTCTACTACTTCGAGGGCGCCGTGCAGGGCTGCGGCGGTCCGACGTGCGTGGGCGCGATCATGCTGATCGGCACGCCCGCCATGTGGTGGCTGGCGTTCCCGGTGCTGGCGTGGGCGGTGTGGCAGTCGATCTCCCGCGTCGACTGGCGGTACGCGGCCGTGCTGGCCGGCTACGGCGCCGGTTTCCTGCCGTGGTTCCTCAACGTCGACCGGCAGATGTACTTCTTCTACGCGACGCCGATGGCGCCGTTCCTGGTGCTCGGCATCGCGCTGGCGCTGGGCGAGGTGCTGGGCCGGCGGACCGACGGCAGGGAGCGCCGGGGCACGGGTCTGCTGGCCGTCGCCCTGTACGTGGGCCTGGTGGTGGCGAACTTCGTGTGGCTGTGGCCGATCCTCAACGGCATCCCGATCACACCGGAGGTGTGGGACGCGCAGAAGTGGCTGCCGTCCTGGAACTGAGCGGACGGGTCAGCGCGGCGGCAGCTCGGTGAGCACCGGGTTCCGGATGCTCTCGTAGATCACCGAGCTGCGGAAGCTGATCACCTCGCGGCGCTGGCTCAGCCGGTCGATGAGGAACGCGTGCAGGTGTTCCAGGTTCGGCACGGCGAGGTGGATGAGGAAGTCGTCGTCGCCCGCCACGACGTACATCGCCGTCACCTCCGGGAGGGCGCCGATGGCCGCCTTGAAGTCGGCGATCACCGCGCGGCTCATGGGGCGCAGGCGGGCGGCCACGAAGGCCTGGACGGGGCGGTTGAGGGCGGCCAGGTCCACGTCGGCGTGGTAGCCCTTGATCACGCCGCGCTCGCGCAGGGCGCGGACCCGTTCCAGGCACGTCGAGGCGGCCACGCCGAGCCGCCGCGCCAGCTCGCGGTTGGTCAGCCGCGCATCCAGCTGCAGATTGCGGATGATCGCCGAATCAAGTTCGTCCATGAACCGATCATGGCAAACCCTGCCGAACGAAGTTCGGACAGGCTGGACTGCGGCGTGCAGATCACTAGCTTTGGCGGCATTCCACCGAACGAACGGATGCCGCTGTGCTGCCCACCAAACTCGCCCTGGTCGTGCGTGACGACCTGCCGCCGAACCTCGCCGCCAACGCCGCCGTCAACCTCGGCCTCACCCTCGGCGCCCGCCTCCCGGACCTGCTCGGCGAGGACGGCGAGGACGCCGACGGCGCCCTCCACCTGGGCCTCAACACCCACCCGGTGCCGGTCCTGACCGCGTCCGCCGAGCAGCTGAAGGCCCTGCACCGGGCGGACGGCGTGCTGAAGATCGGCTTCACGGAGGTCGCCCGCCGGTCCCGCGCGTACGGCGAGTACCTCGAAGCCCTCGCCCGGACCGCGGACCCCGAGTACGTCGCCGTCGCCCTCTACGGCCCGCGCGCCGAGGTCACCCGGTTGACCCGCAGACTTCCCCTGATGGCGTGAAGCTCACCGCGATGTACGTCGGCGCGGTGCTCGGGCCGGGCGTGCTGGTGCTGCCCGCGCTCGCCACGGAGGCCGCCGGGCCCGCCTCGCTCCTCGCGTGGGCCGCGCTCCTCGCGCTCAGCGTCCCGGTCGCGGTGCAGCTCACCCGGCTCGGCGAACGGCACCGGGGCGACGGCGCCGGCTTCGTGCGGACGGCGTTCGGCGACCGCGCCGCCCGACCCGTGGCGTGGTGGTTCTACCTGGTCGGGGTGCCGTACGGGGTGCTCGGCGGCGCCCTCGTCGGCGGCCGGCACGTCGCCCACGCGCTCGGCGGCGGCGACCCGGCGCTGATCGGCGTG
>NZ_JBHTLK010000062.1:0-31117 GCF_042678885.1 Saccharothrix hoggarensis | reverse complement strand
CACGGCGGCGGCGACCACCTCCGGCGCGCCCTCGACGTCGTTCACGACGACCCGCGCGCCCTCGGACGCCGCGTGGCGCGCGTACGCCTCGCCCAGCCCGCGGCCCGCGCCGGTCACGATCACGGCCTTGCCGTCCAGCACGCCCATCGCGCAAGCCCTCCGTGTGGTGCGGGTCCAGTCGGTGCCGGGTCCAGTCGGTGCGGGTCGCGGTCAGCCGGTCCGGCCGAGGTAGCCGTTCCGGGCGTCGTCCGCCCGCAGCCGGTCGACCTCGGCCCGTTCCAGAGCGGCCACGACGACCCGCGGGCCCGTCCCGGCCTCGGCGATCCGCCGGCCGTCCGGGTGCCACACCCCGCTGCCGCCGCACGAACGCCAGCCGGGGCCCGCGCCCGCCAGGTTCGCGACCAACGCGTACATCCGGTGGTCCATCGCGCGGGCGGCCGGGTGGACGTCGAGCCGCCGCTCCTGCCCCTCGGTGTACAACGCGGACACGGCGTAGACGTCGGCGCCGCGCTCGGCCGCCGCGCGCGCGTGCTCGGGCACGGCGGCGTCGTAGCAGACCGCGAGCGCGACCCGCCAGCCGTCGACCGCCAGCGGCGGCGCGGACGCGCCCGGCTCGAACAGGTCGCGCTCGGCCCGGTGCAGGTAGCGCTTGCCGACCACGTCGACCGCGCCGTCCGGCGACAGCGCCACCGATGCCAGCAGCCGCCCGCCGTCCGGCGCGAGCCACGGCGCGCCGACCACGGTGGTGACGCCGCGCGCCCGGCTCGCCTCGCGGACGACGTCCAGCCGGGGGTCCTCGGCGGTGACCCAGGACGCCCGCTCGTCGAGCCGGGCGAGGTCGTAGCCGGTCAGCGACAACTGGGGGAACAGCAACAACCGCGCGCCGTCGTCCGCCGCCGCGGCGACCAGCTGGGCCGCGCGGCGCGCGTTCTCGGCGACGTCACCGGGGACGGGCGCGTGCTGCGCGACCGCGACCACCAACCTGTCCGATTCCACGCGGGGGATCATCGCACGCCGAGTGGCGGCGCGGAGTTGTTACCGACAAAAGCGCGGAGAAATGTGGTACACATGAAGGTTGACATCGCCGATGAATGGCGGAGATAAGACAGGTTCAGTGTATCACAGGGGGCAAGCGTGACAACCGGGGAATTGTCCGTCGAACGTGCTCGGATCGCGTTCCTGCACGACCGGCTCGACCGCGAACGGGCCGCCGCCCAGGCCGCGCTGGACGCCGCCCTGCGCGACGGCCACGAACCGCGCTGGCACCGGGAAGTGGCCGTGCGGACACTGTCCGAGCAGGTCAGCCGCCTGAAGGTGGCGGACGGGGGCTTGTGCTTCGGCCGCATCGACACGGCGGACGGGCGGGTCTACGTCGGCCGGGTCGGTTTGTTCGACACCGAGCACGACTACGAGCCGTTGTTGACGGACTGGCGCGCGCCGGCGGCCCGGCCGTTCTACACGGCGACCGCCGCGAACCCGGAGGGGGTGACGCTCCGGCGCCATTTCCACACCCGGGGCCGGCGCCTGGAGAGCTTCCACGACGACGAACTCCAGCTCACCTCGAAAGCGCTCCTGGCGGCATTGGAGGCACCGCGGTCCAAGACGATGCGGGACATCGTCTCCACGATCCAGGCCGAGCAGGACGAGGTGATCCGCCTGCCGCACCGGGGCGTGCTGGTGATCGAGGGCGGACCGGGCACGGGCAAGACGGCCGTGGCCCTGCACCGCGTCGCGTACCTGCTGTACGCGCAGCGCGAGCGGCTGTCCCGCCACGGCGTCCTGGTGGTCGGCCCGAACCCCGGTTTCCTGCGGTACATCGGCGAGGTGCTGCCGTCGCTCGGCGAGACCGACGTCGTGTTCGCCACGCCGGGCGAGCTGTTCCCCGGCGTCCGCACCGACCGCGAGGACACGCCGGAACTCCAATCCCTCAAGGGAGGCCTGGCCGCCGTCGACCTGGTCCGCGAGGCCGTCGCCGACCGGCAGGAGCTGCCCGTCGACCCGATCCCGGTCGAGCTGGAGGACGTCACCGTGCCGCTCACCGCGGAGATCGCCGCCGCGGCGCGGGACCGCGCGCGCCAGGCCGGGCTGCGCCACAACGAGGCCCAGCCGGTGTTCCACCGGGCACTGGTCGACGCGCTGGTCGCGCCCGCGTTGGAGCTGATCGGCGAGGACTGGCCCGAGCTGGCCGCCGACGTGCGCCGCGAGCTGTCCGGCAACGCCGACGTGCGCGCGGCGGTCGCCGAGCTGTGGCCGGTGCTGACCCCGCGGACGCTGCTGGCGGACCTGTACGCGGGCCGGTGCTTCGCGCTCGGCTACCCGGAGCTGCACCGCGACGACCCGCGCGCGTGGACGGTCTCCGACGTGCCGCTGCTGGACGAGGCCGCCGAGCTGCTGGGCACGACCGGCGAGGCGGAGCGGCGGGCGGAGGAGGAACGCCGGCGCGCCGTCGAGTACGCGCAGGGCGTGCTGCACGTCATCGACACCGACCAGGCCATGTACGAGGAGGAGCTGCGGGCCGTCGACCTGGTGGACGCGGAGTGGCTGGCCGACCGCCACACCGCCGTCGACCACCGGGTGCTCGCCGAGCGGGCCGCCGCCGACCGGGAGTGGACCTACGGGCACGTCGTGGTGGACGAGGCGCAGGAGCTCTCGCCGATGGACTGGCGGGTGCTGGCGCGGCGCAGCCCGAACCGCTCGATGACCGTCGTCGGCGACCTGGCGCAGCGGCAGGCGGAGGCGGGGGCGCGCGACTGGGCGGCGGTGCTCGGCCCGCTCGCGCGCGACCGGTGGGCGTACCGCCGGCTGACGGTCAACTACCGCACGCCCGCCGGGATCATGGCCTACGCCGCCGCGGCGCTGGCCGAGGTCGACCCGACCGCCGTCGTGCCGACGTCCGTGCGGCAGGGGGAGCCGCCGCTGGAGGTCACCGGCGCGGACCCGGAGTCGTTCCGGCCGGCCACCGGCACGTTCGCGGTGATCGGCCCGCACGGACCGCTCACACCGCGTGCCGCCAAGGGGTTGGAGTTCGACACGGTCGTGGTGGTCGACCCCGAACGGATGACCCCGGCGGAGCGGTACGTGGCCCTGACCCGCGCCACGCGACGGCTGGTCGTCCTGCGCACCTGACGCCTCCCCGCCGCTTGTCGTGCGGACGGCCGGCGCCCGCCCTACGGTGAGTCGCGGGAGGTTGTCCATGGACGATCGGTGGGAGTACCTGTCGGTGCTCGTCGGCTGCCTGGTCCTCACCGCACCGCTGGAGTACCTGGGCGCCGGCGTGTACCGGCGGTTCGACGCGGTGGTCCGCGCGGTGTTCCCGGTGCTCGTCGTCTTCGGCGCATGGGACCTCGTGGCGATCGCGCGGGGGCACTGGACGTTCAGCGAGCGGTTCACCCTGGGGCTCGTGCTGCCCGGCGGCATGCCCGTGGAGGAGGCGTTGTTCTTCCTGGTGATCCCGTTGTGCGCGCTGCTGACGTACGAGGCGGTGCGCGCCCTGGTGGCGGCCCGGTCGGAGGACGCGCGGTGGGTCCGGAATACCTGATCGCGGCCGTGGTGTCGGTGGTCCTCACGGTCGCGCTGGAACTCGGCCTGCTGCGCACCGGCCTGTTCCGCCGCCCCGCCTACTGGCTGACGCTGGCGATCGTCTTCGCGTTCCAGGTGCCGGTCGACGGCTGGCTGACCAAGCTGAGCGCGCCCGTCGTCCACTACGCGCCCGCGGCGATCAGCGGGGTGCGGGTGCCGTGGGACATCCCGGTCGAGGACTTCCTCTTCGGCTTCTCCCTGATCACCCTGACCCTGCTGCTGTGGGAACGGGCCCGCACCCGGAAGGCGGTCTGATGGCGAGGTTGGCGGTGGAGGCGGTGCCCGACGCGTTCGACGTGGCGGCGCCCGGCTACGACCTGCTGGTCGGCGCGAACCCCGGCTACCACCGGGAACTCCGCCGGTCGGCCACCGCCCTCGCCCTCCCGGACGACGGCGCCGGACGACGGCTGCTCGACCTGGGGTGCGGCACGGGCGCGTCCACGGCGGCGGTGCTGGCGGTGGCCCCGCGGGCGGAGATCGTCGGCGTGGACGCGTCACGGGGGATGCTCGACCAGGCCCGGCGCAAGGCGTGGCCGGAGAACGTGTCGTTCGTGCACGCCAGGGTGGAGGACCTCGTGGCCGAGGGGCCGTTCGACGGGATCTTCGCCGCCTACCTGATCCGCAACCTCGGCGACCCCGACCCGGTGCTCGCCACCGTCCGCGGGCTGCTCGAACCCGGCGGCCGGTTCGTGGCGCACGAGTACTCGGTGCGCGACTCGCCGCTCGCCGCCGCGCTGTGGACGGCCGTGTGCTGGACGGTGATCATCCCGGGTGGCGTGGTGGTGACCGGGTCGCCGAAGCTCTACACCTACCTGTGGCGCAGCGTGCTGGCCTTCGACGGCGCCCGCGCGTTGCGGGGTCGGTTGCGCCGCAACGGGTTCCGCCGCGTCCGCGTCCTGCCCGCCGCCGGGTGGCAGCGGGGGATCGTGCACACGTTCGTGGGGTGCGCGTGAGGCGCGACCGGAAGGCCGTGCGCACGCCGGGGCCGGTCGGCCGCCCCACCTGCGACCGGGACGTGGTCGTCGTCGGCGGCGGGATCGCCGGGCTGGCCGCCGCCACCGTCCTGGCCGAGCGCGGCGCGCGGGTCGTGCTGTGCGAGCGCGAGGACCACCTCGGCGGACGCGTCGGTGGCTGGGGGACCACCCTGGCCGACGGCAGCCGGGCCACGATGACCAGGGGCTTCCACGCGTTCTTCCGGCAGTACTACAACCTGCGGTCGCTGCTCGCCCGGATCGACCCGGACGGCGCGGCGCTGACCGGGCTGCCGGACTACCCGCTGTGGCACGCGGGCGGTCACCGCGAGGGCTTCGCCGGGCTGCCGCGCTCGGCGCCGTGGAACGCGGCCGCGTTCCTGGCGCGCAGCCCCGCGTTCGAGTGGCGCGACCTGGCGTCCGTGGACACGCGGGCCGCCCTGCCGCTGCTGGACGTGTCCGTGCCCCGCACGTACGAGGAGCTGGACTGGCTGGACGCCGCCGGGTACCTCGACCGGGTCCGGTTCCCGCGCGCCGCGCACGCGCTGGCGTTCGAGGTGTTCTCGCGCAGCTTCTTCGCCCACCCCGGCCGGATGTCCGCCGCCGAGCTCGCGACCATGTTCCACATCTACTTCCTCGGGTCCAGCGAGGGCCTGCTGTTCGACGTGGCCGCCGACCCGTTCCCCGTGGCGTTGTGGGAGCCGCTGGCCCGCTACCTGACCGCCCGGAACGCCACCATCCGCACCGGCGCGCCGGTGCTGCGCGTCGACCGGGGCGAGCGGTTCACCGTGCACCTGCCGGACGCGGTGCTGGAGGCGGACGCCGTGGTCCTCGCGCTGGACGTCGCCGGCCTGCGCCGGGTCGTCGCCGACTCGGGGTTGGGCACGGCCGCGTGGCGGGAGGACATCGGGGGCCTGGAGACCGCGCCGCCGTTCCTGGTGTCCCGCTACTGGCTGGACCGCCCGGTCCGCCCCGACCGGCCCGGTTTCCTCGGCACCACCGGCTACGACCTGCTGGACAACGTCTCCGTGCTCGACCGCTACGAGCGCGAGGCCCGCGAGTGGGCCGCCCGCACCGGCGGCTCGGTGGTCGAGCTGCACGGGTACGCGCTCCCGGCCGACGTGGACCCGGACGCCGCGCGGACCCGGCTGCTCGACCAGCTGCGCGTCGTCTACCCGGAGACCCGGGACGCGCGGGTCGTGGACTCGCGGCACGAGCTGCGGGCGGACTGCCCGCTGTTCCCGCCGGGCGGGTTCGCCCGACGCCCCACCGTGCGGACCCCGGTGGACGGCCTGGTGCTGGCGGGCGACCTGGTGCGGGTCGACCTGCCGGTCGCGTTGATGGAACGCGCCGCCACCACCGGGTTCGCCGCCGCCAACCACCTGCTGGCCGGCTGGGGCGTGGCGGGCGTCGACCTGTGGACCGTGCCGACCGCCGGGCGCGGTCCCGTGCTGCGCGCCCTGGCGCGCCGGTTCGGCCGCAACCCCTACGTCGACCGGCCGGTGGCGCGCAGCGCGTAGCGGCGCTCGGCGTACGCCAGGTCGTCCCGCCACAGGCGTGCGGCGGCCCACCTCATCAGCGGTCGCAGCGCGGGTGCGGCCGGGCGGGCCAGGGCGAAGCCGCGCCGGTCGGAGTGGGCGATGGTCGCCTCGATGACCGCGGTGCGCGCCGGTGACGTCGTCAACGGCGTCGCGTGGGTCTCCACCACGCTGCCCTCGCCCTCGCCGTCCACGATGCGCATCACGACCGTGCGCGCCTCGGGGCACCTGAACTCGGCGGTCACCGGGACGCCGATCCGGCCGGCGACCTTGAACGTCACCTCGACCACGAACCGGTCGTCCTCCTCCGTGGGCGTGCCGCGCACGGCCAGGTTGGCGAACGAGTACGGGTGGAACCACGCGCCGTGCCACGGGTCCAGCCGGTTCGCCACGACGTCCTCGGGTTCGCAGCGGCCGACGGCGGTCGCCACCGCGTCGACGCCGCCGGCGGGGCGGGCGGGCAGGACCGGCTCGGGCAGCGGTTCCTCGCCGCCGACGTCGTCCAGCCGCACCCACACCAGCACGCCGTCGTCGTGCGCGGGGTACGGGTTCCACGTGCCGAACCGGCGCGAGCCGAGCGCCAGACCGTGCCAGCGGCACACCAGCTCGCCGCGGTGCACGGCGGCGTCGCACAGCGGCGCGCCCATGTGCGGGCACGCGCCGTCACCGGCCGACACCGCGCCGTCGGGCCCGCGCCACACCACCACCTCGCGGCCGCCGATCACCCGTCCGAACGGGCGGGACGACGTGACCTCGCGGCCGGCCGCGACCACGAACCAGTTGCCGGACGGGCGCGCCGAGGCCCGCTTGACCGCCGCCTCGATCAGCGCCGGCTGCGCCTCCCGCCACGTCGGCTCCTGCTCGGGCCAGGGCTTGGCGGTGAACCGGCGCAACGGGATGCGCATCGACGACCTCCACCTGTGGACACCGTCACCCAGGGTGACAGCCCACCCCGGGTGTCGCCACCGGACCGGTCCCGGCGGACGTCGGCGTGCAGGGTCAGCCGGTCGTCGGCGGTCCCGGGGTGGGCGGCATCGGCGGCTCGGGACCCGGCGGCTCGGGCACCGGGTCGGGGACGGGCACGGGGCGGGGCGAGGGCGGTTGCGGTTGGACCATGACGTACCTCCTCCTCGGCGTGGGCTACCCAGGACGGGACGTGGGCATTCGGAGACCGGGTTCGCCCACCTCAGCGGCCCGGTCGGGCCGGAACCCGTGCCGGATCACGGCGCCGCCCGGTCACGCTGCCCGGCCACGCTGCCCGGTCACGGCCTCAGCTTGGGCAGGACCTCCCGGCCGAACAGCCGGATCGTGTCGAGCACCGCCTCGTGCGGCAGGCCGCCGATGTCCACCATGACCAGCTGCGCGTCCAGGCCCAGCAGCTCGGTCAGCCCGTTGAGCCGCTCGGTCACCTCCGCCGGGTCGCCGCACACGGCCGCGCCCTCCATCAACGCGTCGACGTCCACGTCGCCGTCGCCGCGCCACGGGTCGGCGAACTCGGCGTACGCGGCGAGGTGGGGCCGCCACGTGACCCGCGCCTCGGCGGCCGTGGGCGCGACGAACACGTGGCTGGGCAGCGCGACCCGTCCACCGCCGCCCATGGCGGTGCGGTAGCGCTCCACCACCTCCCGGTGCGTGCCCGGGTCGCGCAGGGTGCTGGGCAGCATCAGCGGCAGGTCGAGCTCGACGGCCAGGTCGGCCGACACCGCCGAGCCGCTGCCGATCCACACCAGCGGACGGGGCCGCTGCACGGGCCGGGGCGTCGTGGTCACGTCCACGAGCGGGCTGCGGTAGCGGCCTTCCCACGTCACGTGCGGCTCTTCCAGCAGGCGCAGCAGGAGGCGCAGGTTCTCGTCGAACCGGGCCCGCAGGTCGTCCTGCACGCCGAACGCCGCGTCCGTGCGCTGCGACACCCCGCGCGCCACGATCAGCTCCGCCCGCCCGCGGGACAGTACGTCGAGCGTCGCCAGCTCCTCCGCCACCCGCACCGGGTCGTGGTGCGCCAGCAGCGTCACGCCGGTGGACAGCCGCAGGGTCGACGTCCTCGCCGCGATCGTGGCCAGCAGCAGTTCCGGCGCGGACACGATGTAGCGGGTGAAGTGGTGCTCGCCGATCGCCACCCCGGTGAAGCCCGACTCCTCGGCCACGACCGCCTGCTCCACGACGGCCCGCAGCCGCTCCGCCTCGCTCACCGAGTGACCGGTGCGCGGGTCGGGCAGGTGGTCGCCCAGGATCAGCAGGTACACGTCCATCGGACAATCTTGCACCGCGCGACTACCGTGGCACGCGCACGCCTCGGGCCGGAGTTCGGCCCACGTCCCGACAGGAGCCGCCGTGACCGACGTGTCCGTGTCCGACAACCCGGACGAGTCCCGCTTCGAAGTGCGCCTCGACGGCGAGCTGGGCGGCTTCGCCGAGTACGTGCTGGCCGGCGACGTGGTGACGTTCACCCACACCGAGGTCGCGATCGAGGGCAAGGGCCTGGGCAGCAAGCTCGTCAGGCACGCGCTGGAGGACGTCAAGGCGCGCGGGCTGGCGGTCGTGCCGCAGTGCCCGTTCGTGCGCGCCTACCTGGAGAAGCACCCCGAGCTGGCCGAGGTTACCGGCAAGTAGTATCCGGGGATGGAGTGGACCGAACCCGGAGTCTTCGAGGTCGCGCCCGGTGTCAACCGGATCCCGCTGCCCCTGCCCAACGACGGCCTGCACACCGTCAACGCCTACGCGCTCGACGACGGCGACGGCCTGGTCCTGATCGACTCGGGCTGGGCGCTCGCGGACGGCGAGGCGGCGCTGGAAGCGGCGCTCGGCGCCCTGGGGCACGGGTTCGAGGACGTGCGCCGGTTCCTGGTCACCCACATCCACCGCGACCACTACACGCTGGCCGTGGCCCTGCGCCGCCGGTTCGGCACCAAGGTCGCGCTCGGCGCGGGGGAGCAGCCGTCGCTGGCCAAGGTCATCGCCCGCACCCGCGACGGCCAGGTCCGCAACCTCGCCGCCTGGGGCGCGCCGCACCTGGCCGAGCGGTGGCGGACGGTCGTCGCGGCCGTCGGCGAGGACGAGCTGCGCGACTACGAGGAGCCCGACGAGTGGCTGGACGGGTCCGACCTGGTGCTGGAGAAGCGCACGCTGCGCGTCCTGCCCACGCCCGGCCACACCCGCGGCCACGTGGTGTTCGTGGACGTCGACTCGTCGCTGCTGTTCGCGGGCGACCACGTGCTGCCGCACATCACCCCGTCGATCGGCTTCGAACCGGCCCGGCCCGCGCTGCCGCTCGGCGACTACCTCGACTCGCTGCGCCTCGTCCGCGACTTCCCGGACCTGCGCCTGCTGCCCGCGCACGGGCCCGTCACCGAGTCCAGCCACGCCAGGGTGGACGAACTGCTGGCCCACCACGAGGACCGGCTGGCGGCCACGCTGGACGCCGTCCGGGCCGGCGCCGGCACCGCGTTCGAGACCGCCCGCGCCCTCGGCTGGACGCGGCGCAACCGGGCGTTCGCCGAGCTCGACCTGTTCAACCAGGTGCTGGCCACCGCCGAGACCGCCGCGCACCTCGACGTCCTGGTGCACCGCGGCCTGCTCACGACGGGCGACGCCGGCGGCGTGACCGTCTACTCGGTCCCCGCCGGGGAGCGCCGGCCGGGGACCGGTGAGGGCTAGCGGGGCAGCTTGACCACGGTGACGAAGAAGTCGTCGATCTGCCGCACGACCTCGATGAACCGGTCGAAGTCGACCGGCTTGGTGACGTACGCGTTGGCGTGCAGGTTGTAGCTGCGCAGGATGTCCTCCTCCGCCTCCGACGTGGTCAGCACCACCACGGGGATCGGGCGCAGCGTCTCGTCCGCCTTGATCTCGGCCAGCACCTCGCGGCCGTCCATCTTCGGCAGGTTCAGGTCCAGCAGGATCAGGCCCGGCCGGGGCGCGTCCTCGTACTGGCCCTCGCGGCGCAGGAACTCCAGCGCCTCGACGCCGTCGCGCACCACGTGGAGCTGGTTGCGGATCTTGTGGTGCTCGAACGCCTCCTGCGTCATGAGCGCGTCGCCGGGGTCGTCTTCCACCAGCAGGACGTCGATCACGGTCAACGGGTTGCTGCTCATTGCTCGTCGTCCTCTACTGCCGGCAACGTGAACTTGAAGGTGGTGCCGGTGTCCTGGCTGGTGTCCAACCAGATCGTGCCACCGTGGTACTCGATGATCTTCCGGCACATGGCCAGCCCGATGCCGGTCCCGGGGTAGTCGTCCTTGTGGTGCAGGCGCTGGAAGATCACGAAGATGCGCTCAGCGTACTCGGTGTCGATGCCGATGCCGTTGTCACTCACCGAGAAGGTCCAGAAATCCCCGGTCCGCTCCACCTCGACGCGCACGACGGGCGGATCCTCGCCGTGGAACTTCAGCGCGTTGCTGATGAGGTTGCCGAACACGCCACCCAGCAGCGACGCCTCGCCGCGCACCGTCGGCAGGTCCGCCACCTCGACCATCGCGTTGGTGCGCTCGATGACCTCGGAGTAGTTGTCCAGCACGTCCGCGACCAGCTCGTCGCAGTCCACCAACGTCTGCTCGCGGGTCATCCGGCCGACCCGCGAGAACGCCAGCAGGTCGTTGATCAGCACCTGCATCCGCTTGGCGCCGTCCACCGCGAACTTGAGGTACTGCTCGCCGCGCTCGTCCAGCTCGCCGGAGTACCGCCGTTCGAGCAGCTGGCAGAAGCTCGCCACCTTCCGCAGCGGCTCCTGGAGGTCGTGCGAGGCGACGTACGCGAACTGCTCCAGCTCCGAGTTGGACCGCCGCAGCTCCTCCAGGTCGGAGAGGATGCGCACCCGCATGGCCTCGACGTCGTCGCCGAGCATCACGGTCTCCCGCGGGCCGCCCGCCTCGACCGGGTGCGCGTAGTCGCCCGACGACACCTGCCGCACGTCCTCGGCCAACCCGCTCAGCGGCGCGATCACGATCCGGTACAGCACCACGGCCACCGCGGCGATGCTGAACACCAGCAGCACGCCGAGGCCGACGAGCAGCCACAGCACCTCGCTCGCCGCGTCGTCGAGCTGCCGCCGCGAGTCGGTCGCCTCGGCGTTCAGCTTGTCGCCCAGCACGTCGGTCGCGTCGCGGACCCGGTCGAACAGCTCCTTGCCGCGCTCGGCGTCGGCCAGCGCGGTCTGCGGCACGCCGGACGCCCGCACCCGCGCCACCAGCGGGTCGGCGTAGCCCTCGCGCCACTCGGCCGCCAGCCGCTCCACCTCACGCAGGTCGCGCACCAGGTCCGGCCGCACCGGCTCCAGCACCGTCCGGACCCGGTCGACGGCGTCGTGCTCGGCCTGCTGCCCGTCGGTGTAGGGGGTGAGGAAGTTCGGGTTGGCGGTGAGCACGTACCCGCGCACGCCGCTCTCCTGGCTGCGCAACGCGGTGTCGAGTTCCAGCACCTTGACCTGGGCAGGCGAGATCTGGTCCAGCAGCTGCACCCGCGCGGACGTGAGGTTCGTCAAGGCCCACGCGAGCCCGCCGATCGCCCCCGCGCACAGCAGGATCAGGATCGAGACGGCGGCGGCCAGCAGCCTGCTCGCCGGCCAGCCGGTGCGATAGCGCATCAGTCGCGGTCCGAGATCAGCAGCACGGCCATGTCGTCGTCCAGCTCCCCGCCGTTGAGTTCCTTCACCTTGCTGATCACGCTGTCCAGCAGCGTCGCGGGCTTGCGCGCCCAGTCCGGGCGGCTCGCGGTGATCTCGCCGATCAGGTCGATCAACCGCTCCGAGCCCAACCGCTCGGGGTCGCCCTGGACCCGCCCCTCGACCAGCCCGTCCGTGTACAGCAGCATCGACCAGCCCTGCGGCAGCGGCACGTCGAGGCCGCTCCACGTGCTCTCCGGCAGCACGCCCAGCGGCAGGCCCGCCCGGTCCCGGGGCAGCTCCACCACCCGGTCGCCGACCAGGAGCATCGGCTCGGGGTGCCCGGCAAGGTACACCCGCGCCCAGCGGCGGTCCGGCGAGATCGTGACCATGCACGCCGTGGTGAACAGGCCCGGCTGGTGCCGCTCGTGCTGGAGGATCTCGTGCAGCGTGCGCAGCACCCGGGACGGCTCCTGGCCCGCCAGCACCAGCGCCCGCCACGCGATGCGCAGGAACACGCCGATCGCCGCCTCGTCCGGGCCGTGCCCGCACACGTCGCCGATCAGCAGCTGCAGCGTGCCGTCCGGGGTGCGGACCACGTCGTAGAAGTCGCCGCCGAGCAGCATCCGGCTCCCGCCGGGGCGGTAGCGGACCTCCCAGCCGATGTCCTCGCCGTGCATGATCGGCGACGGCAGCAGGCCGCGTTCGAGCCGGGTCTTCTCCGACGCCAGCAGTTGCTCGTCGCGCAGCTGGCGCTGGGTCTCCTCGGCGTGCTTGCGGCCGACCGCGTACCGGATGCTCCGGGCCAGCCCGACACCGTCCACCTGGCCCTTGACCAGGTAGTCCTCCGCGCCGGCGGCGACCGCGCGGGTGCCCTGGTGCTCGTCGTTGAGGCCGGTGAGGACGATGATCGCGACGGGCGCGGGGTGGGCGAGCAGCCTGGTCAGGCCGTCCAGCCCGGTGGTGTCCGGCAGGCCGAGGTCCAGCAGCACGCAGTCCGCCGCCTGCAGCAGCCGTTCGGCTTCCCGGAGGGTCCGCGCCCGGTGCAGGGCGACGTCCGCCTCCACCTCCTCCAGGAGGGCTTCGACCAGCACGGCGTCGCCCTCGTCGTCTTCGACGAGGAGCACGTTGATCCGGTCCGCCGCGGTCCGCGGTGCGGGAAGCCCTGCCACGGGGGAGGAGATTAGTCGAACGCGATCAGACCGGGGTGACGGTGGTGCGGTGGGTCGCGGGAACCGGGCCGGCGGGCATGACCGAAGATCCGGGGGTGACGTTCTCCCAGATGGTGGCGCTGACGCCCCGCCTGCCCCGCCGGGGCCGCGGTTTCTGGTACTCCGTGGCCATCGACCTGCTGTGGCCGCTGGTGGTGCTGTTCGTGCGGATGCGGATGGCCGGTCGCACGAACATCCCAGGTCAGGGGGCCGTGCTGCTGGCGTCCAACCACCTGTCGTTCGCCGACCCGGTGACGTTGACGGCGTTCGCGCTCGCCTCCGGCCGGGTGCCGCGGTACCTGGCGAAGGCGAGCCTGTGGAAGGCGCCGGTCATCGGGTGGGTGATGGCGTCGGGCCGGCACATCCCCGTCGACCGCGGCACCGCGCGGGCCGGTCAGGCGTTGGACAGCGCGCGCGCCTCGCTGGAGGCGGGCGAGTGCGTGATCGTCTACCCCGAGGGCACGTTCACCAGCGACCCCGACGGCTGGCCGATGCGCGGCAAGAACGGCGTGGCGCGGCTGGCGCTGACCACCCGCACCCCGGTCGTGCCGGTGGCCCAGTGGGGCACGCGCGAGCTGCTGCCGCCGGGGAAGTTCCTGCCGCGGCCGTGGCGGAAGGTGAGCGTCGTGGCGGGCGCGGAGGTGGACCTGTCCGACCTGTACGGGCTGGAGCCGACCAAGCCCGTGCTGGACGAGGCGACGGCGCGGATCATGGCCGCCGTCACCACGCTGCTGACGGGCGTCCGCGAGCTGCCGCACCCGGACGGCGGCGACCAGGCGTTGGCCGGCGGGGCGTGATCAGGCCTCGGGCCGGCGGGCCGTGCCCTGCGCCGAGCGCTCCCGCTCCCACCGCAGGTACTGGCCGGCGACCGTGGACACGCTGGTGAGCAGCCACACCGCGACGCCCGCGTCGTCCGTCACACCGATGATCGGCAGCAGTTCCGGCAGCACGTCGATCGGCGAGACGAGGTAGACGAGCGCGAAGCCCCAGGTGGCCATCGTGCTGGTGGGCAGCCCGTACGCCTTGCGCTCGCGCAGCAGCCGGGGCAGCGCCTTGGCGCGGTCCACCACGTTGCCGACGGGGCGGGGCTCGCCTGTCCGCTCCCACCGGCGTCGGCGGCGCACCACCCACAGCACCGCGGCGGCCACCCCCAGCGCGATCAGGGCGGAGCCGACGACCGCGGGCGGCAGCCCGATCACGGCGTCGTCGCGCAACACCAGGGTGCCGAGACCCAGGACGACCAGGACGATGCCGAAGAAGAGCACGTCGTCATGGTAGTGGCGGCGAGCGGTCCGTGCGGGTGGAGCGCACGCCGGGCCGGCCCTCGCGGTGGCCCGGCACGCCGCCGGCCCGCACCCGGGGTTCAGGGGGGTGCGGGCCGGCGGTCGTGATCAGGTCTGGCTTCGCGGAGGAGGTGGCGCGGTCGGTCAGATGCCGCAGGCGGAAGCTGACCAGAAGCGGCTGCTCCGGTGGTCGACGTGGGTGTGGTCGCCGTGGCCGGGGTAGCCCGGGCCGAGGATGCCGTTGAACCCGTGGTTGCGGGCCTGCTGCGCCATCCGGCACAGCGAGTGCACGCCGGCGCCGAGGTCGACGCCGTCGCCGTACAGGTGCCGCGAGTCGGACGCGCCGCCGACCGCGTTGTTGCACGCGATGCTGCGGAACCCGCTGGTGACCCGGATGGCCTGGTCACCGAGCGCGTGCCGCATGGCCTGCAACTTCCACATCGAGACCAGGGCGTTGAACTTCGCCGTGGCCGCCGACACCCGGCCTCCCGACCAGTCGGAGTTGCAGTTGTTCAGCTCCGCGTACGAGAAGTTGATCGGCGTGCAGTCGTCGTCCTGGAGCGCGTAGAGCTTGGAGTACGTGCCGCTGCCGGCCACGCCGTCCGCCGCCAGGCCGTAGGCCTGCTGGAAGCGGATGAGCGCCGACCGCGTCGCGGGGCCGAACTGGCCGTCGAGGCCCAGCACGGCGCCGTAGCCGGGGTAGCCGGACAGCCGCACCTGGAGCTGCCGGACGTCCTCTCCGGACGCGCCCTGGGAGAGGGTTCGGTTCCAGGTGTAGCAGCCGTCGGCTTGCGCCGTTCCGCCGCCCGTCACGAGCACCACGGCGACGAGTGCGAGCGAAGCGAGGTAGGAGACTAGTCGGAGCACAGGGACCTCCAGACCGGGTTGGGGATGGTCAGGAGCCTGTCGGAGACGAAAACTTGCGTCAATCTGTCGCAAGTGTCCGAATATTTCACACACCGCGAACAGTTTGTTAACGAATGGCGTCACACGGTGACGCGGCCCGCGGGCGAGGCGTCGTTGAACCGCGCCCAGTGCCGCACGTCGAACGCGTCCGGGCCGGTCAGCGCGCCGCCCAGCGTGATCCGCCGGTCCCGCACCGCCCGCACGGTCAGCGCCGCCTGCCGGTCCAGCAACTCGTCGACCTCGCCGTCCCGAAGCCCGTCGATCTCCTCCCAGAACGTCAGCACCCGGTTCACGTACAACGCCACGAGGTGGTCCCGTGCCGCCTCGAACCGGCCCCCGGCCACCGCCGCCACGGCGTCGGCCAGGATGTCCGGCCACGCGTCCGTCGTCACCCGCAGGCCCCACGGCGCGGACGGCGTCGAAGCCGCGGCCGGGAACAGCCCGCGGACGTCGTCGCCGTGCGCGTCGAGGTACCGCGACACCGACTCCGACACCCTGGCCACCACGGCCGGGTCCTGGCGCACCGCCGCGCCGTCCACCGCCGCACGTGCCTTCGGGGGCGCGAAGCCGGGCGACCGCACGCCGTCGGTCCGCAGCACGACGTGGAACAAGGAGTCCAGCACCTGCTGCGGCAGCCGCAGGATCTTCGGGAACGGCGAGTTGTGCAGCTTGCGCCCCAGCGGGACCTCCACCACGCGCAGGCGCTCGCGCAGGGCGTTCGCGGTCAGCCACACGTCGATGCCGTACAGGTGCGCGCTGTCGGGGCGCGGCCACGAGCGGGCGCGTTCCAGGAAGGCGCGGTTGAACGCGAACTCGCCGCCGATCGGCTGCTGGACGTGCACCCCGAACACCGCCGCCAGCAGCGGGCTGGCCAGGTGGTTCGTCGTGTTCGCCTCGAACCGGTTCCGCCGGTACGCGGGCACGGCGACGGTCGGCCGGGAGCAGTCCACCGCGTCGGCCAGCGCCGGTATCCAGCCCGGTTCGCCCGACCGCACGTCGGCGTCGAGCAGCAGCAGCCGGTCCGCGTCCAGGTCGAGGGCGCGATCGACGATGGCGAACACGTTCGTGCCCTTGCCGGTGCCCTCGCCGCCGGAGCTGACCACCACCTTCCGGGAGCGCAGCGGCGTCTCGGCGAACCGCCGCACGGTGTCGTCGGTGCTGCCGTTCTCGGCCAGCACGACGACGTTCGTCCCGCCGGGGCACGCGAGGTGCAGGCCGGCGTCGGCGGCCTGGGCCACCGCGCCGACCGTGCCCGCCTCGTCGCGGGCGGGTATCCCGACGACGGTGACTCGACTCCGGTTCGCCATGAGACCGAATGCTTGGTGTCCCGGGTTACGACAACACGGCGTTGGCGTAACAGATCACCTCGGTCTTGCCCTCGGGCCGGACCGGGCGAGCGCCCGGGTCTGCGCCCGCGACCGCACGACCGGCGCGTGCGAGGGCGGGATCGGCAAGGGCTGGGACTCCTGCTGCTGTCGCGGCACGCGTGCCCCTGCCACCGGGGCCTCGGCCGGTTCGCCCGGCGTCGAGCGAGCCGTGAAGTCCTGATCAGCCGGAACGCCCTGCCCGGCGCGAGCCCACGTGTCGGCCGGAACGCGCTGGTCGCCGGCCCGCGCTCCGGACCGGCCGACCTGGTCGGCGGGAGCCCACGCGCCGCCCGGGACGAGGCGGTCGGCTCTGGCGCGCCGCCCGGCGGAAGCGGCCGGCTCGCCGTGGTGCTCGGCAGCGTTGTGCTCGGCCCCACGGTGCTCGGTCCCCTCGTGTTCGGCGGCGTGGCGCTGGGGTGTGGGGCGGGGGCCGAAGGCGGTCACGCGGTTCTGACGCCACAGCTCGGTCGACAGCTTGATCATCGCGGTCGGCGCGTCCAGCCCCACCATCCCGACCAGCCTGCCGTCGTCGATGAACCCCGTGATGGTCCGGTGGTCCTTCCGCGACCCGGCCAGCGTGGTCGTGTCCTTGCCCATCGCGGGCACGCCGGAACCCTGGACGCGCATCCCGTACTGCTCGGTCCAGAACCGGGGGACGGGGGTGAACGGCCGCGCTCCCTCTCTGCCCGCCAGCAGGTTCTCCGCGGCCGCCCGCCCCATCTCCACCGCGTTGAGCCAGTGCTCGACCCGACGCGGCTGCCCGCCGAACCGGAGGTTCGGCCACCGCGCGACGTCACCCGCGGCCACGATGTCGGACCCGCCGACCACGTGGCACGTGGGGTCGCACAGCACGCCGTCCTCCAGCACCAGACCCGACCCGCGCAGCCAGGCGACCGACGGCGAGGCGCCCACCGCGATCACCACGACCGCGGCGAAGAACACCTGCCCGTCCGACAGGTGGATCGCCACCCCGCCCGCCTGGCGCACCCAGTGCCGGATCTTCACGCCCATCGCCATCCGGACACCGCGCGCCCGGTGCGCCTCGGTGACGGTGTCGGCGATGGTGCGGCCCACCGCGTTGCCCAGCAACGTGGGCGACCGGCTCACGACGGCCACGTCCCGGCCCATCGTCTTCACCGACGCGGCCATCTCGCACCCGATCAGGCCTCCGCCGACGACCACGACCAACCCCTGCGTCGAGTTGATCGCCCGCTTGATCGCGATCGCGTCGTCCACGGTCCGCAGCACGTGGATGCGCGGGTCCTGGCGCGGCGCGCCCACGAGGTGCCGCGGCTCCACGCCGGTCGCGATGATCAGCCCGTCGTACCTCAGCTCCTCGCCGCCGGGCAGGCCGACGACGTGCCGGTCCGGCTCCAGGTGCGTCGCCGCCGTGCCGAGCCGCCACACCGCGTCCAGCTCGCGGCTGATGGTCAGCCGCAGGTCGGACGCGACCAGCTCGCCGTTGACGGCCTCCTTGGACAGCGCCGGCCGGTGGTACGGCAGGTGCCGTTCCGCGCCGACGATGACGATCTCGCCGCGGAAGCCCAGTTCCCGCAGCCGCTCGCCGGCGCGCAGGCCGGCCAGCCCGCCGCCCGCGATGACCACCCGCTCCTCGTTCTTCACCGGACACGCTCCCGCAGCTCGATCGCGCGCATCGGACAGGCGCGCGCGGCGGCCCGCGCCTGGGCGAACTGCTCGGGCGGCGGCCTGCGCTCGTACCGCAGGCGCTCGTCGTCGACCAGCTGGAACAGCCCCGGCGCCTCGGCCTGGCAGATGCCGTAGCGGTGGCAGCGCTCGTTGTCGACGCTGACGTCCAACGCGCTGCCGCCCGCGCCGTCCGGCTCCGGCTCGAAGCCCGGCTCCGGCTCCAGCAGGCCGAGCTTCACCAGCACGTCCGGCGGCAGGAAGCGGGCGACCGCGATGGTCGCGGTCGGGACGAGGATGGTGAGGCCGGCCAGCCACAGCACGGCCAGGTTGCCGTTCGCGACCGCCCCGAGCCACGAGTGCGCCACCGCGACGGCGACCGCGACGTACGCGAGCTGGTGCAGCCGCAACCACTTGCGGTAGTAGACCTTCTTGCGCAGCCCCGCGGTGATCGCGACGGCGAGCATGAGTTCCAGCCCCACGATGCCGAGCGCGTGCCGGAACAGGCCGCCGCCCGCGAACGGCACCAGGAGCTGGAGGTGCGAGAAAGCGTCGAGCCGCAACAGCGTGAACGTCAAGGCGTGCAAGGAGCCGAACGCCAGGGCGAGCGTCGCCAGCACCATGTGGCTGTTGCGCAACCCCTGCCTGCCGGAGATCCTGTTGGCCCAGCCGGTCGCGATCAGCACGCCCCAGCACAGGGTGGCGCACGTGGTCGCGTAGGCCAGGCGCGCCGAGACCTGCGCGACGTGGCGCACTCCGGCGTCGTGGTCGCCGCCGGTCGCCTGGGCGATCAGCAGCGGGACCTGGGTGAGCACTGGTCTTTACCTCCGAGGTGGCGGGAGAGAACTCGCAGGTGGTGGAGGGGCGACCCGCCCGTCCGGCCGCGCAGGAGTGGGTCACGGCCGGACGGGCGGGTCAAGGGGTGTGGAAGGTCCTCCGCGATGGGAGTAGCCGCGGTGTCGGTTCGTCCGGCACCACCTCCTCTCACTTGACGGCGCCGCGTGGCCGCAGCAGGCGCAGGATCCCGATCGTCACCACCGCGCCTGCCAGGCACAGGAGGAGGACGGCGAGGAGACCGGGTCCGTCCGCGGGCAGCCGTGCGGCGGCGCGCACCGGGTCGCCGCCCACCGCGTTCGCCGGCGCCGCGCCCGCGGCGACCGGTTTGGACAGACCTCGGTCGGTGACCATGTTGGTGCTCTCCAACAAGGTCATGTGCTTCAGCACGATCTGGTTGCACACCTGGGCGAACTGCCGGATGGCCTCGTTGCGGGTCGTCGCCCGCACGGTGCCGATCACGGGGAAGATCGAGCCGTGCGCGGCGCGCAGCCGGTTGGCGAACGAGTCGTCGAAAGCCGCTCCGGTGCGCGACCGCATCTCCGCCATCCACGACTGCTGGTCGGCGTTGGCCTCGTCCGGCAGGGCGACGCCCATCTGCGACGCGAGCCGCACCACCCGCTCGTCGAGGAACGTGTGGTCGCTCGCCAGCTGCGCGCCGACCTCCTTGACCCTGGTGCTCGCCGCGCGGGTCTGCGCCTCCTCTCCCATGGGCATCTCCCACAGGCCCGCGAGCCGCACCTTGACCAGCAAGTCCTTGTCCAGGGCGGTGATCGGGCCCAGCGGCGTCTGCTCCACCGGGCCGGGGTTCGCCGGGTCGTCGGCGAGCGCGACACCGGGCAGCACGGACAGGAGCAGCAGCTGCAGGGCCAGCACGGCCGCCGCGAAACGCTTGGCTGACATGGGTTTCTCGTCCTAGTAGCCGTCGTCGGTGGACGGTTCGCCGGGCGCCGCGCCGTCGTCGGCCTGCGCCTTCCTGCCCTCGGGGGTCACCGCGAACCACGTGCCGCCCTTGCCCTGCCCGGTCAGGTCGCCCGCCTTCTTGTCGCCCGCGTACCGGTACAGCGGCCAGCCCGCGAGCGTGACCTGCTTCCCTCCGTCCGCCCGCGACACCGAGCCGACCAGCGTCGGGTCCACGCCGGACGTCATGGTGTGCTCGCCGACGAGCACCGGCGGCCACGTCGTCGCGCACTCACCGTCGCAAGTGGACCTGGGTGGTTTCGCCGTGTCCTTGTCGTAGCGGTACAGGGCGAATCCGCCCGCGTCCGCGACGAACCACCCGACCTGCCTCGACCCGGTCGCCGAGAGCATCTGGTGCGGCTCCTTGCCGAATTCCGGGTTCTGCTGGAGAGTCGTCGAACCGGGACCGCCGTCCACCGCCCCGCCCTGGCCGCCCGCGGTGTCAACGCCGGTCGCGCCACACGCGCTGACCAGCAGCAACGCCGCGGCTGCCGGAACGAGCGACAACGCCTTCCGGGAACGTCGACTGCGCATCGTTGGTCCTTCCTCCTGCGGGCGGGTCCGCCGAAGGGACCAGTGGACCGGGGAACGGGGTCCACGCCTTCGAAGCGGATACCGGGAAGTACGGACACGATGCGGTGACGGTTCACGAACAAATCAACGACTTTTTTGCGGCCAAACCCTCGACGCGGAACCCGCCGGCGCGCTTGGATGCTCGGCGTGGCGCGGCACAGACGCAGCACTTCCCCCCGAAGAGATCACGGTTGGCCGGACCTGAGCCTGGAAGACGAGCTGATCCGCAGGCTCTACCAGGAGTTCGGCAGCGCGCTGCTCGGACATGCCATGAGGCTGACCGGCAGCGACCGGCAGTGGGCCGAGGACATCGTCCAGGAGACGCTCGTGCGGGCCTGGCGCAACGCCGAGAAGCTGGAGCGGGACCCGGTCCTGCTGCGCTCCTGGCTGTTCACCGTGGCCCGGCGGCTCGTCATCGACGACCGTCGCAAGCGGAGCGTCCGACCGCAGGAGTCGGAGTTGACCCCGTCCGACGAGGCGCCGCAGCGGGATGAGGCGGACCGCACGCTCGCCGCCATCGTGGTGGCCGAGGCGATGAACGGACTGACCGAGGAACACCGGGAGGCTATTCTCGAGACGTACTTGAGGGATCGGACCGTCGGCGAAGCCGCGGCGGTGCTCGGGGTGCCGCCGGGCACGGTGAAGTCCAGGGTGTACTACGCGCTCCGCGCCCTGCGGCGCGCGTTGCAGGATCGGGGCTGAACAGGTGACTTCGCTGCCGAACCACGTCGACGTGGCGGCGTACGTCCTCGGTGTCCTCGACGAGGACGAGGTCGACGCGTTCGAGAACCACCTCGCCCAGTGCCGCCGATGCGCGCTCGACCTCCGCGACTTCGCCGAACTGCCCGACCTGCTCGACGAGGCCGACGCGAACGGCATGCTGCGCGCCAACACGGGGGAGCGGCCCGACGGCCGTTCGGTGCGCGCGATGCTCGACTCCGTCTCGGAGGCCCGGGCGCGCAAGCGCCGCACCGTGGCGCTGCTCGCTGCCGCCGCCGCCGCGGTGCTCGTCGCCCTGACCGCCGTCGTGACGGTGAACGCCGCCGCACCGTCCGACCCGGTGGCCTCGCCGGCGTCCACGTCGTCGCTGCCGGAGCGGTCCAACGTCGCCAACGGCTCACCGGACGGCTCCGGCGCCGTCGCCCGCACCGACCCCGCGACCGGCGTCAACGCCCGGCTCACGGCCACCCCCGAGCCGTGGGGCACGTCGGTGGAGGTCGCGGTGAAGGGCGTCAAGGGGCCCACCCGCTGCGAGCTGCTGGCCAAGTCCCGGACCGGCGAGACGATGGTGATCGGCTCCTGGCTGGTGACGGGGTCGAGCCCGGACAGGGAGCCGGTGACGCTGCGGGCGTCAGTGGGCCTGCGCTGGCACGAGATCTCCGAGTTCACCGTGCGCGACACCGAGGAAGGCGCGACCCTCGTCCGCCTGCCCACCTCCTGATCTTCCCGGCGGGCGGGCGCACTACCGTTGCGGGCAACCGTCGTGCCGTTCAAGGAGGTCGTGGTGGAGGTCGGTTTCATCGGGCTCGGCATCATGGGTCAGCCGATGGCGCTCAACCTGGCGCGGTCCGGCACGCCGCTCGTGGTGTGGAACCGCTCGCCGCACCGGTGCGAGCCGCTGCGGGAGGCCGGCGCGCGGGTCGCGGCGTCGGCCGAGGACGTGTTCGCCGCCGCCGACGTGGTGATCCTCATGCTCGCGAACCAGGGCGCGATCGACGCCGTCCTCGGCCGCGGCACGGACCGGTTCGCGCTCAACGTCGCCGGCCGCACCGTCGTGCACATGGGCACGACCTCGCCGGAGTTCTCGCACGCCCTGGGCGTCGACGTCCGGGCCGCGGGCGGCGACTACGTGGAGGCGCCCGTCTCGGGCTCGCGCGGTCCGGCCGAGGCGGGGGAGCTGGTCGCCATGCTCGCCGGCGACGCCGAGGCCGTGGACCGGGTCCGCGACGTGATCGCGCCGATGTGCGCGGACGTCGTCGTGTGCGGCGCGACGCCCGGCGCCCTGTTGATGAAGCTCGCCGTGAACCTGTTCCTGATCACCATGACCACCGGCCTGGCCGAGGCGTTCCACTTCGCCGAGCGGCACGGCCTGGACCGGCGGACCCTGGTCGACGTGCTGGACGCCGGGCCGATGGCGAGCAAGGTGTCCCGCGCCAAGGCCGCGAAGCTCCTCGCCGACGACTTCGACGCGCAGGCCGCGGCGCGGGACGTGCTGATGAACAACCACCTGATCGCCGGTGCGGCGAGGGCCGCCGGGATCGCCTCACCGCTGCTGGACGTGTGCCGGGCGCTGTTCGCGCGCACCGTCGAACTCGGGCACGGCGGCGAGGACATGGCGGCCGTGCTGCACGCGATCAGGGAACGCTCAGATGTGGCGCAGCCCGACGAGGACGCGTTCCATCAACTCCAGTGACGGCCTTCCCCGGTCGTCCACCGCTTCGTCCTCGTGCACGTTGATCAGGCTCATGTCCGACATGTCCGCCAACAGCACGCGCACCACTCCGAGCGGCAATCGCAACGTCGCCGCGACTTCCGCGACGGAATGCGGATTGCGGCACAGGTCGCTGATGATGCGGTGTTCCGCGGTCGACGTCAGGGCGTCTCTCGCCGCCCTTTCGTTCGTCGTCACGATCGTCTCGATGGCCAGCGTCGTCGCGGAACGCGTACGGCCGCCGGTTCTGGTGTAGGGGCGCACCCGGAGGGTCGACACACCAGCTCCTCAAAGCGGTCGGCGTAGATCTGGGTCGTACGGGTCAGGGGTGGCTGACGCCGCTAGACCCTAGGGGGCCTCACCCCTCCTGTCTCGGTTTTCCCGCCATGTGGGACGGCTTGCGTGTCGTGGCGACGGTCTGTGTCCGCCCGCTTCCGGGCGGTGCACGACCGGGCGCGCAGGCATCGGATGATCGGTCCGCTCACCGTCCGTTCGCCCGTTGTTCGCCTTCCGGATCGCCTGGGACAGGTCGCCCCAGGCGTCCGCCGGGGATCTACCCGATGGGTGTGGGATTAGCGATCACGCTTACCTCGCAGAACACGTGGGAGATTCGAGGTGTTCTGGCGGTGAGCTCACCACCGAGTGGCTTGTGGCCGGAACCGACGCTAGTGAGAAGTGAAGCGCTCTCACAACGGTTGTTGACCAAGGTTTGAGGTTCGCGATTTCCCGCGCACCGCAACGGAAACGTCCGGACGGCGATTCCCGGTGGTGATCAGCGCGCCCGGACGGCGGCGGGAAGGGTGAAGTGGATCGTCTCCCTGGTCGTCTCGCGGACCTGCACGTCCCACGCGCCCAACGCCTCGATCACCTCGTCCACGAGGTGCGGCGGCGCGGACGCCCCCGCGCTCACCCCGACGATCCGCGCGCCGTCCAGCCACTCCGGGCGGATGCCCGACACGTCGTCGATCAGGTGCGCCGGCGTGCCGATCCGGCGCGCCAGCTCCACCAGCCGCACCGAGTTGGACGAGTTGGCCGACCCGACCACCAGCACCAGGTCCGAGTCGTTCGCGACCTCCCGCACCGCGTCCTGCCGGTTCGTCGTGGCGTAGCAGATGTCCGCCGCCGACGGCCCCCTCAACGCCGGGAACCGCGCCCGCAACGCGGCCAGCACCTCGGTCGTCTCGTCCACCGCGAGCGTCGTCTGCGTCAGGTAGGACACCCGCGACGGGTCCGGCACCTCCAGCGCCGCCACGTCCGCGACGCTCTCCACCAGCACGATCCGGTCCGGCGCCTCGCCCAGCGTGCCGTCGACCTCCTCGTGCCCGGCGTGCCCGATCAGCACCACCGTGTCGCCCCGGGCCACGTACCTCTTCGCCTCCGCGTGCACCTTGGTCACCAGCGGGCACGTCGCGTCCACCACGTCCAGCCCGCGCCGCGCGGCCTCCTCCCGCACCGCGGGCGACACGCCGTGCGCCGAGAACACCACCGTGGCGCCGTCCGGCACCGCGTCCAGCTCGTCCACGAACACCGCGCCCCGAGCCTCCAACGCCGCCACCACGTGCGTGTTGTGGACGATCTGCTTGCGCACGTAAACCGGGCCGCCGCGCTGTTCGAGGAGGCGGTCGACGATGTCGATCGCCCGCTCCACCCCCGCGCAGAACGACCGCGGCGACGCCAACAGCACCACCGGCAGGACTGTTGTGAATTGCGCTGTGTTGGATGGCGCCGCCTCCGGCGTCGCGGGCTCGGTCGCCTGGAAGTCGGTCGTTCGCGCCTGATTTTCCGGCGATCGAAGGGCGTGATCGCCGGAAAATGAGTCGCGAACGACCGACGCGACCTCGCGTGGTGGGTGCGGTGTGGGCATCGGTGGCTCCAGGTGGCGCGAGGTCGGGGTGGGTGCGAGGTGGGTGTGGACGCGGGCGGGCGGAGCGTTGGGCGGAGTGGCGTGGAGGCGGGTCGGGCCGGTGAGGGTGGGGCGTTGGGCGGGTGGGGCGGTGAGGCGGAGTGGGTGAGGTGGAGTGGGTGAGGTGGAGTGGGGTTAGTGGTCTCGGCGGGTGGCTAGGCGGGCTACCGCGTCCAGTTCGCCGGCTGCGCGGTCGGTCGGTTCGGCCGCTCGCAGGTGGGCCCGTGCGCCGGTCAGGAGGTCGTCCGCGCGGCCCTGGCTCCACGCCCTCGCGCCCGACACCTCGATCAACTCCGCCGCGCGGGCCAGTTCGGGGTCGGTGAGCCGGCGGTCTGCGTGGTAGAGCGCGTCGAGTTCTCGGGCGGCCGGTGTGCCGGACGTCAGCGCGGCCACCACGGGCAGCGACTTCTTGCGGTTGCGCAGGTCCGAGTACACCGGCTTGCCGGTCACCTCCGGGTCGCCCCAGATGCCGAGCAGGTCGTCCACGAACTGGAACGCCAACCCGACCTGCTCGCCGAACGACCGCAGGTGCTCCACCTGCTCGTCCCGGCCGCCGCCGAACAACGCGCCCAACGCGCACGACGCGCCGAGCAGCGACCCCGTCTTGCACTCCGCCATCCGCACGCACTCCGCCAGCGGCACGTCCGCGCGCTCCTCGAACGCCAGGTCCGCGCTCTGCCCGTCCAGCAGCCGCTGCACCGCGCCGGACAGCACCCGGATCGCCTGCTGCGCCTGGGCGTTCCCGCTGCCCGCGACCACGTCCAGCGCCGACGTCAGCAGCGCGTCGCCGGCGAGGATCGCCGCGTTCACGCCGAACACGTGCCACGCGGTCGGCCGGTGCCGCCGGGTCTTGTCGCCGTCCATCACGTCGTCGTGCAGCAACGAGAAGTTGTGCACCAGCTCCACCGCCACGGCGGCCGGCAGCGCGGCGTCGACCTCGCCGCCCACCGCCTGCGCCCCCAGCAGCACGAGCGCGGGCCGGATCGCCTTGCCGGGGTCCGCGCCGGTCGGACTGCCGTGCTCGTCCCACCACCCGAAGTGGTACCCGGCGATCACCCGCATCGACTCGGGCAGCCGGTCCACCGCCGTCCGCAGCGCCCGGTCCACCTCGGCACGGCTCCAGCTCAGCACCTCGCGCGCGGACCGGTGCGCGACGGTCACGTCCAGGTCGGTCATGGCCACACTTCCTCTAGGGGGGACGGCGGGCGCGGTGGACGGGCAGCCGGACGGCGGTGGCCCGGCTGCCGTCGACCTCCCGGGGGTCAGGACCGACCGATCTCCACGTGCTCCAGGATGCCGAGCGCGTCGGGCACGAGCACCGCCACCGAGTAGTAGGCGCTGACGAGGTAGGACGCGATCGCCTTGTCGTTGATGCCCATGAACCGGGCGTTCAGGCTCGGCTGCACCTCGTCCGGGATGCCGGGCTGGTGCAGCCCGATCACGCCGTTGTCCTGCTCGCCGACCCGCATGGCGAGGATCGAGCTGGTGGCGTTCGGCGAGATCGGGATCTTGTCGGACGGCAGCAGCGGCACGCCGCGCCAGGTGGTGACGCGCGTGCCGTCGATGGTGTCCGTGCCGGGGTAGAGGCCGCGCTTGCTCGCCTCCCGGCCGAACGCCGCGATGGTGCGCGGGTGGGCCAGCATGAACGCGGTCTTGCGCCGACGGGACAGCAGCTCGTCCAGGTCGTCCGGCGTGGGCGGGCCGGTGCGGGTGTGGATGCGCTGCTTCAGGTCGGCGTTGTGGAGCAGGCCGATGCGGCGGTTGTTGATCATCTCGTGCTCCTGCCGCTCGCGCAGGGCCTCGATGGTCAGCCGCAACTGCTGCTCGGTCTGGTTCATCGGGTGGTTGTAGAGGTCGGCGACCCGGGTGTGCACGCGCAGGACGGTCTGCGCGACCTCCAGCTCGTACTCCCGCGGCGCCAGTTCGTAGTCCACGAACGTGGCCGGCAGGTCCGGCTTGCCCTCGTGGCCGGAGGCGATCTCGATCTCCGCCTCGCCGTGCTTGTTCTGCGGCTTGCGGGTGGCGCGCACGGCGGCCTCGATGTGCGCCCGCAGCACGTCGCCCTGCCCGTTCAGCTCGCGCACCGACCGCCACGGCAGCACCAGGGCGATCACCGGGGTCACCGCCTTGACGGTGAACTCCCACTCGGTCTCGCCGCCGACGAGCACCTCGTCGCCGAAGTGGTCGCCGTCGGCGAGGGTGTCGAGCACGGTCTGGTCGCCGTACTCGCCGCGGCCGATCTTGTTCACCTTGCCGTGGGCGATGAGGAAGACCTCCTCGGCCCGGCCGCCCGCCTCGACCACCACGTCGCCGGGCCCGAACTCGCGCTGCACGAACCGGTTCGCGAGCGCGTTCAGCACGTCGTCGTCCGGGAAGTCGCGCAGCACGGCCAGTTCCCGCAGCTCCTGCGGGATGACGCGGATGTCGGCGCCGGTGCTGGTGAAGCTCACGCGGCCGTCGCCGAGCGCGTAGTTGAGACGTCGGTTGACCCGGTAGGTGCCCGCCTGGGTGGTCACCCACGGCAGCTTGCGCAGCAGCCAGCGCGGCGAGATGCCCTGCATCTGCGGGGTGGACTTGGTGGTGCTGGCCAGGTTCCGCGCGCCGGCGGTGCTGAGGCTCTGCCGCTGGTGCTCGGTCTCGTCGGGGACGAGACCGGGGTCGGTCACGGTCACTTCAGGTGCCCAATCTGGTCGCGGGTACTAGTCTTCACGGCCGATTTCGACGTGCTCGAGCACGCCGACGGCGTCCGGGACGAGGATCGCGGCGGAGTAGTAGGCGCTGACGAGGTAGGAGATGATCGCCTTCTCGTCGATGCCCATGAACCGCACCGACAGGCCGGGCTGGTACTCGTCGGGCAGACCCGTCTGGTGCAGGCCGATGACGCCCTGGTTCTGCTCGCCCGCGCGCAGCAGCAGGATCGAGCTCGTGCGGGTCTTGCTGACCCCGATCTTGTTGCACGGCAGGATCGGCACGCCGCGCCACGCGGGCACGTGGTGGCCGTTCAGGTCGACCGTGGACGGGTAGATGCCGCGCTTGTTGCACTCGCGGCCGATCGCCGCGATCACCCGCGGGTGGGCCAGGAATGCCGTCGGCTCCTTCCACACCGTGGCCAGCAGGTCGTCCAGGTCGTCCGGGGTCGGCGGGCCGGAACGGGTGTGGATGCGCTGCTTCAGGTCGGCGCTGTGCAGGAGGCCGAAATCGCGGTTGTTCACCATTTCGTGTTCCTGGCGCTCGCGCAGCGCCTCGATGGTGAGCCGCAACTGCTGCTCGACCTGGTCCATCGGCTGGTTGTAGAGGTCGGCGACGCGGCTGTGCACGCGCAGCACGGTCTGCGCGACGCTGAGTTCGAGTTCGCGCGGCGCGAGCTCGTAGTCCACGAACGTGGCCGGCAGGTCCGGCTCACCCTCGTGGCCGGAGGCGATCTCGATCTCCGCCTCGCCGTAGGCGTTGGCCCGGCCGCCGCCCGACGCGAACGCGCGCTGGATGTGCGCGCGCAGGGCGCCCGCCTCGCCGTTGAGCTGTTCGAAGACGTCCCACGGGAGGACGAGCGCGATCACCGGGGTGACCGCCTTGAAGGTGCACTCCCACTCGCCCTGCGGGCCGGCCAGCACCTGGCCGCCGAAGTGCTCCCCGTCGGCCAGCGTGCCGAGGACGGTCTGGTCGCCGTACTCGCCGCGGCCGATCATGTTGACCTTGCCGTGCGCGATGAGGAAGACCGTGTCCTGCGGGCGGCCCGCCTCGACGAGCACCGAGCCGGGCTCGTACTCGCGCTGCTCGAAGCGGTCCGCGAGCGCGGTCAGCGCCTCGACGTCCTCGAATCCCCGCAGCAGCGACAGCTCCCCGAGCTCCTGCGGCACGACGCGGACGTCCGCGCCGATGTTGGTGAACGTCAGCCGCCCGTCGCCGACGGCGTAGCTGAGCCTGCGGTTGACCCGGAACGCGCCGCCCTTCGCCTCGACCCAGGGCAGCACCTTGAGCAGCCACCGGGACGTGATGCCCTGCATCTGGGGCACGGACTTGGTCGTGGTCGCGAGGTTCCTCGCCGCCGCCGTGCCCAGGCTCAGCCGAGGTCGCTCGCTGTCCAAGTCCGCATCGGTCACAGTCACCGCGCACACCGCCAATCGGATTTCGTTCACTGGTCCGGAACGACGGTAGTAACTCCGAATGCGCTAAGGGAAGCGGCCGATGTGAGTACACCCCGGCGGGTCAATTCGGGTGGTGACGGGCACTCACCGTACAGATCTTCCCCGGTGCAAGTATTCAACGGGTGATCTTGGACGACATCCGTGCGGCTATTCGCGGCCGGTGCGAATCATTGACTCGACTGTCGCAGTGTTTTTCACCGGAACGTGTAATTGACGGGGGAGTGCGGTGGCGCGGACGGCTTTGAATGCGAGGTTCCGCGCAAAAGTTCACCCTTACGTGGACATGTCAACGCGGTGTCGACGGCAATGTCGGCACCGCGTTGGTCGGAACGTGGAACGGGCGTGCCGCCGTGAGCCGTCACGGCGACACGCCCGGGACCGGTGGGTCAGACGGAGTGCGGGCAGGTGTCCCGGTACTCCTCGATCAGCGTGCTGCGACCCGGCGCGGGGCACAGGAACTGCTCGTAGCGGGTGTCGTTGTCGATGAACCGCTTGAGCCACGCGATGCTGTACTTCGCGATCGTCGTGTTGGACGAGTTGGGCGCGAAGTGGTCCGCGCCGTTCAGCTCCAGGTACGCCTTGTCCAACGTGGACGGCAGCGACGTGTAGAACGGCTCGGAGTGCGACGACACGGACGCGACCGAGTCGTTCTCGGCGCCGACGACCAGGGTCGGCACCTGGACGCTGCCCCAGGTCTTGTCGGTGTGCCACGCGGTCAGCGGGATCGCCGCCTGCAGGGCGGGGCGACGCTCGGCGGCGCGCAGGGTGCCGCCACCGCCCATCGAGTGACCCATGACGCCCAGCCGGCTCGCGTCGATCCGGCTGCGCACCGAGCTGCTCTGGGTCAGGTAGTCCAGCGCGGCCAGCAGCTGCGACGCCCGGCTGTCGGGCTGGTCGTAGCGGCTGTTGGTGTCGATGGTGAACACGACGAAGCCCTGCGACGCGATGCGCGGGCCGAGCCACGCCATGCTCGACTGGCTCGCCGTGTAGCCGGGGGAGACCGCGATGGCGCCGAACGTGCCCTCGGCGGTGCTGGTCGGGTAGTAGATCGTGCCGCCGCCGAAGCCGGAGACGACGAAGGAGGACACCGTGGTGGAGGCCGTGGCGAAGGGGCCGCGGGACGCCTCGATGCTGGCCGTGGTCGGCGCGGGGCCGCGCCGGTACTCGACCTCGGCGTTCGCCGGCGTCACGCCGACCAACGACAGGGCCAGCGCGGGGATCACTGCGGGGATCAATTTGCGGAGTTGCACGTCGGTGTACACCTCGCTTGGCAGGGAACTTCGGACAGCGATGACCTTGCGCCTCCGGGTGAGCGCTCCGCATCGGTGCAACCACCGGTCCCCCGTGAAAACTAACACTGGTAGATAATTTCGGCCGCACCCCTTCCGCCGGGCCGCGACCACCGGCCAGACTGGCTGCATGCTGCGCGGACGTGAGCGGCAGCGCGTCGCCGTCGACGCGTTGCTCACCCGCGCCCGGGCCGGTCACGGCGGGGCGCTGGTGCTGCGCGGCGGCGCCGGGTCGGGCAAGTCCGCGATGCTCGACGCGGCCCGCGGGTCGCTCACCACGACCGGCCGCGAAGTGCTCCTGTGCGTGGACGACGCCCACCTGCTGGAGGACACCGACTGGCTGGTCGAGCTGGCCGCGGCCGTCGCCGACGAGCCGGTGGCCCTGCTGATCGCCACCGAGGGGGAGCCGCACGGCCTGCCGTGGGTCCGGCTCGACCCCCTCGACCACGCCGACAGCCTCCGCGTGCTGCGCGCGCTCCGCCCAGGCCTGGCGCCCGGCCTCGCCGACGACGTCGCCGACCTGGCCCGCGGCAACCCGCTCGCGCTCACCGAACTGGCCCGCGCGCTCACGTCCCAGCAGCTCGGCGGCACGGCTCCCGCGCCCGACGCGCTGCCCGAGGACAGCTCCCTGCGCGCCCGGTTCCGCGCCCGCTTCCGCGCGCTCCCCGAGCAGGCCCGCTTCGCCGTCGCGCTGAGCGTGGTGGACGACGAGGTCGACGCGGACACCCTGGCCCGCATGCCCGACCTCGACCTGGCCGCCGTGGAGGAGGCGAACGCCCTGCTCGACGGCGGGCCGCTGGTCCGCTCCACGCTGCGCACCGAGCTGCCGCTCGCCCTGCGCTACGCCGCGCACGCCGCCCTGGCCGCGGCGCTGCCGCCCGGCCCCC
>NZ_JBHTLK010000061.1:0-32737 GCF_042678885.1 Saccharothrix hoggarensis | reverse complement strand
GGGGCGTGCGGCCCATGCCCGTCGTCGACGCCCTGGTGGCGTCCGCGGAGACCGTGGTCCCCGCCGAGGGGCCGCTGTTCGGCGCGCCGCCCGAGGAGGTCGGCGTGGTGCTGCGGTGGCTCGACCGGCCGGGCACGCGACTCGTGCACTGCGACCGCCCGTGGACGTCGCCCGCGTTCGCCGCCGGGGCGTGGCGCGAGTGGTTGGCGCGCGCCGAGGCCGGTCGCGACCAGTACCGGGAGGCGGGCCACTAGCATGTGGTCGGTCGATACCCCGACGACTTGTGGAGGACCGCTGTGATCACCGCGATCGTGCTGATCCAGGCCGCCGCCGAATCCATCCCGGACGCGGCGCAGGCGATCGCCGACATCGAGGGCGTCACCGAGGTCTACTCGTGCGCCGGCGACGTCGACCTGATCGCCCTGGTCAAGGTCGCCCGGCACGAGGACCTCGCCGACCTGGTGCCCGGCCACATCTCCAAGGTGCCCGGCGTGCTGAACACGGACACCCACATCTCGTTCCGGTCGTACTCGAAGCGCGACACGGACGCGGCGTTCGCCATCGGCCTCGAAGACGCCTGATCACGCCACGCGCGGCCGGCCGGCGAGGGCGTCGCAGCCCTCGTGGGTGAGCTGCGGCGTGCTCGTCCGCGCTCATCGTCGGACGGCTCCGGCCACCCCACGGCGGCAGGCGGACGCCGGCCGGGGCGTGCCACCGCCGAACCTCCGAGCCCCACGCACGCGGAAGGGCCCCGCACCTGACCCAGGTGCGGGGCCCTTCCGGCGAACGGTCAGTCCTCGGGCTGCGCCGGCTTGCCGGCCAGTTCCCCCGCGGGCTTGTTCTCGCCGCTCAGCGTGTCGCCCGAGACGCCGCGCTCGGCCCGGGCACGAGCCAGGGCGGCGGTCTCCTCCGGCGCGTCCGGCGTCAGGAAGCTGCCCGGCACCGGGTGCCCGGCCGAACCCAGCTTGTTCATCTTCTTCGGCACCGAGGCGCCCTGGTACTCCAGCGGCAGCGGGTGGCCGTGGTCGTCGACCGGGCCCAGCGGCTGGTGGATCTCGATGAACTCGCCGTGCGGCAGGCGCTTGATGATGCCGGTCTCGACACCGTGCTCCAGCACCTCGCGGTCCGCGCGCTGCAAGCCGATGCAGATGCGGTAGGTGATGAAGTACGCCAGCGGCGGGATGAGGAGCATGCCGATGCGGCCCGCCCACGTCATCGCGTTCAGCGAGATGTCGAACTTCATGGCGATGATGTCGTTGCCGCCCGAAATCAGCAGCACCATGAAGTACGAGATCGCCATCGCGCCGAGCGACGTCCGAACGGGCACGTCGCGGGGCCGCTGGAGCAGGTTGTGGTGCGCGTAGTCCTTGGTCATCTTGCGCTCGATCCACGGGTACACCGCGGCGAGGCCGGTCAGCAGCGGCAGGCCGAGCATGAACGGCAGGAACGGCTCCGGCACCGTGTAGTCGCCCAGGTAGAGCTCCCACGCGGGCCACAGGCGGATCAGGCCGTCCGTCCACCCCATGTACCAGTCAGGCTGCACGCCTGCCGACACCTGACCGGCGTTGTACGGGCCGAAGTTCCACACCGGGTTGATCTGGAACACGCCGCCCATGATCGCGGTGACGCCGACGACCAGCGCGAAGAAGCCGCCGCCCTTGGCCGCGAACACCGGCATGATGCGGACGCCGACGACGTTGGTCTCCTTGCGGCCCACCCCCGGGAACTGGGTGTGCTTCTGGTACCAGACGAGTCCGAGGTGGACCGCGATCAGCGCCAGGATGATGCCCGGGATCACCAGGATGTGCAGCGTGTAGAGCCGCGGGATGATCTCCGTGCCGGGGAACTCGCCGCCGAACGCCAGCCAGTTGAGCCACGTGCCGATCACCGGGATCGAGATCAGCAGCGCCGCCATCACCCGCAGGCCCGTGCCGGACAGCAGGTCGTCGGGCAGCGAGTAGCCGAGGAAGCCCTCGATCGCGCCGAGCATGAACAGCACGATGCCGATGACCCAGTTGATCTCACGCGGGCGGCGGAACGCGCCGGTGAAGAAGATCCGGAACATGTGGATGACGATCGCGCCCATGAACAGCAGCGCCGCCCAGTGGTGGACCTGGCGCACGAACAAGCCGCCCCGGACGTCGAAGCTGATCTCCAGCGTCGACTCGAACGCCCGCGACATCGGCACGTTCTGCAGGTTCTGGAACGAGCCGTCGTAGATGACCTCCTCCATGGAGGGGTCGAAGAACAGCGCGAGGTACGTGCCCGAGAGCAGCAGCACGATGAAGCTGTAGAGGGCGATCTCGCCGAGCAGGAACGACCAGTGCGTCGGGAACACCTTGTTCAGCTGTTTCCGCAGGCCACCGGCCATGTGGAACCGGTCGTCGGCCCACTTGGCGGCGCCACCCGCCGCGCGGGCGGCTGCGCCCTGCCGCTTGGTCGGCGTGGTGATGCCGCTCATGACTTACGCTCCCAGAACGCCGGACCCACAGCCTCGATGAAGTCGCTGCGGGCAATCAAGTATCCGTCCTCGTCCACCGTGATCGGAAGCTGGGGCAGGGCGCGGGTCGCCGGGCCGAACCGGGGCTTGCCGTAGTGGAAGACGTCGAACTGCGACTGGTGGCAGGGGCAGAGGAGCAGGCCGGTCTGCTGCTCGTAGAGCGACGCCGGGCACCCGAGGTGGGTGCAGATCTTCGAGTACGCGTACAGGTCACCGTAGTTGAAGTCTTCCTGGCCCGCACGCTTGACGATCTTCTGACCAGGGCGGAAGCGCAGCAGGAGGACCGGGTTGTCGGCCCGCTTGGTGGCCACGATGAGCGCGTGCTCGTCCTCGCGCTCGGACTCCCGGAACGGGAAGACGGTCATGTAACCGCCGGCCTCCAGGTCCTCCGGGCGCACCAGCTGCACCTCGTGCGGGTCGCCGGTGTAGTTGCGCAGGTAGACCTTCTCGCCGTTCTCCGCCTTCCAGCCGGTGTGCCAGAGCGAGTCCTTGGAGTCGCTGTCCGCCCACGGGTTCTTGATCAGGCCGCCGAGCGGCACGGCCAGGACACCCAGGCCGAACACGCCGGCGCCGAGGCCCGCGGTCCGCTTGATGAGCGACCGGCGGCCGATCGTCGAGCGCTGACCGGCGTCGGCCAGCTCCGCGATGACCGTGGCCTTGTCGACCTCGGACGACCCGCCGTCGTGGCGCTGCTGGACGGCCAGCTCCTCCGGGATGAACTTCTTCGTGTACAGCAGTGCGCCGACGCCCAGGGCGAGGATCGACAGGCCCAGGGTGAGGCCGATGACCGGCGTGTACAGGCTGTACAGGATGTGGTCGGTGCCGTGCGGGGCCTGGTACTTCCACGGCCACCAGATGAAGGCCACGAGGAACGCGATGCCGGCGAGCGCGGCGATGGCGAACCACAGGGCCACCAGGCGCTCGGCGCGGCGCTCCGCGCGGGTGCCCTTGACCGGCCACCGCTCCTCGTAGTGGACGAGCTCGACGCCGTCCATGCTGGTCCCGAGCTTGACCAGCTCGTCCCGGCTCATCCCGGCGAGTTCCGCCTCGTCGGGGAGCTCGTTCGGCTTCACGCCGCTCATGCCTTGGCTCCGATCCAGAGGGTCACGCCGATCAGGGCGGCGATACCCACGATGAACGCGATCAGACCCTCCGATACCGGCCCGAGGCCGCCGAGGGGGGCGCCGCCGGGGTTGTTGTTCCCGTCGGTCACCGACTTGATGTAAGCGATGATGTCTTCCTTCTCCTCCGGCGTGAGCTGCCGGTCGGAGAACTTCGGCATGTTCTGCGGGCCCGTGAGCATCGCGGTGTACAGCTGCTCCTCGGTCACGCCGTCGAGCTCGGGCGCGAACTTGCCGGACGACAGCGCCCCGCCGCGGCCGGTGAAGTTGTGGCACGCCGCGCAGTTGAGCCGGAACAGCTCGCCACCGCGGGCCGGGTCCTCGCCGCGCAGGGCCTCACCGCGCTCCTCGGGCGTCTGCGGACCGCCGCCGCGGGACTGGATGAACGCGCCGAGCGCGTCCACCTCCTCCGGCGTGAACTTGGCGGGCTTGCGCAGCGCCTGCGCCTCCTGGCGGGCCATCGGCATGCGGCCGGACGACACCTGGAAGTACACGGCCGCCTCGCCCACGCCGATCAGGCTGGGGCCGCGGTCCTCGACGCCGTCGAGGTTCTTGCCGTGACAGCTGATGCAGGTGTTGTTGTAGAGCTGCTCGCCCAGTCGCACCTGCGCCGGGTCGTCCTGCGCCTGCGCGGTCTGCGGCTGCGGCGCGAGGGCGCTGAACAGGAAGCCCGCGGCCAGCAGCGCGAAGCCCAGCGCGAGCAGGCCCGAGATCCGCCTGCGCAGCTTGGTGCCGCGCTTCCGGGCCCGTGTGGTGTTGGTGGTCATGTGTGCGGCAACCCTTGCTGGTGTGAGTTCGGGGTTCGAGCTGGTCAGGGCACGATGTAGATGACGGCGAACAAGCCGATCCAGACGACGTCGACGAAGTGCCAGTAGTACGACACGACGATCGCGGAGGTCGCCTGCGCGGGCGTGAACTTGCTCAGCTTCGTGCGGACCAGCAGGTAGCCGAACGCGATCAGACCACCGATCACGTGCAGGCCGTGGAAGCCGGTCGTCAGGTAGAAGACGGTGCCGTACGCCGAGCTGGGGATCGTGGTGCCCTCCCCGACCAGCGTCACGTACTCGAACGCCTGGCCGCCGACGAAGATCGCGCCCATGATGAGCGTCACGACGTACCAGCGGCGCAGGCCGAACACGTCACCCCGCTCCGCGGCGAACACGCCCCACTGGCACGTGAACGACGAGGCCACCAGGATGATCGTGAAGAACAGTGCGTAAGGCACGTTCAGGTGCGTCGGTGCCGGGGGCCACGGGCCTTCGTTCTGGGCCTTCACCGTGAAGAACATGGCGAAGAGCCCCGCGAAGAACATGAGCTCACTGGACAGCCAGACGATCGTGCCGACGCTGACCATGTTCGGGCGGTTCAGCGAGTGCACGCGCTGGCCGATTGAGGGCGCTGCCGTTGTCACACGACGCATTATTGCTTGCAGGTTTTCGCTCCGCCCATCGGGTCCGGGGCACGTGCGCAGGTCATCTGGGTCACACAGGCGGTGAGGACGTTCATGGGGTTGTTGAGCCGGTGGCGTGACCGACGTGCCCGTCGGGGCGTACCCGCACCGGAGATCGATTCACCCGGCCTGTCGGTCGTGGTGGAGGCGTTCGACGTCGCCGAGGCCGACTCGGCCGCCCTGGCCCGGTCGCCGCGGTGGCGCCCGGACGAGCCCGCGGTGCTGCGACACCACCTCGACCTACCGCCTGACCAGGTAGAACGCGCCCGGGAACTGCTCGCGCCGGACGGCTGGGAGCTGCGGTTCGACGGCCGCTGGCACGCGATGCGGGTGCAGACGCTCGACGCCCTCGGGTGCGCGCAGGAGCGCGCGCGGATGGCGAGCCTGGCCCAGCGACTGGGCGGCGACTGGATCGGGTGGGACGCACTGCAAGTCCCGGGACGTTAGCCAGATAACATCGGCGCCACCTGGCACCCGACCCGCCGGAGGACGCGCAGATGAGCACGCAGACGACCAGGATCCTGGTGTTCAGCCACCGCCCCGAGGTGCGTGAGACGATCATCACTGCGGTGGGGCGCCGTCCCGCGCCGGACCTGGGGCGCGTCGAGTACGTCGAGGCCGGCACCGTCGCCGACGTCCTGTACGAGATGGACGAGGGTCGGGTCGACCTGGCCATCCTCGACGGCGAGGCGCAGCCCACCGGCGGCATGGGCCTGTCCCGGCAGCTGAAGAACGAGATCACCGACTGCCCCCCGGTCGTCGTCGCGGTCCGCCGCAAGGACGACCGCTGGCTGGCGACGTGGTCGCAGGCGGACGCGGTGCTCGTGCACCCGCTCGACCCGCTGGCCGCCGCCGAGACCGTGGCCGAGGTGCTGCGGTCGATGGCCCTGCCCGTCGTACGGGGGTGACCGCCGTGGACCGCACGTGGCCGTTACTGCTGAACCAGCTGATCGACCGCGTCGACCTCACCCAGGACGACACCGGCTGGGCGATGGACCAGGTCATGTCCGGCGCGGCGACGCCCGCGCAGATCGCCGCGTTCGCGGTCGCGCTGCGGGCCAAGGGCGAGACGCCCGAGGAGGTCGACGGCATCGCCGCGATGATGCTGCACCACGCCCGCCGGTTCACGGTGGACGTGCGCGCGGCGGACATCGTGGGCACGGGCGGCGACAACTCCGGTTCGGTGAACATCTCGACGATGGCGGCCCTCGTGACCGCCGCCGCCGGCGTCCCCGTGGTGAAGCACGGCAACCGCGCGGCGTCGTCCAAGTGCGGCACCGCGGACGTGCTGGAAGAGCTGGGCGTGGCGATCGACCTGCCCCCGCTCGGCGTCCAGCAGACCGCGGAAGAGCTGGGGATCGGCTTCTGCTTCGCGCCGGTGTTCCACCCCGGTTTCCGGCACGCGGGCGGGCCGAGGCGCGAGATCGGCATCCCGACGTCGTTCAACCTGCTCGGGCCGCTGACCAACCCGGCCCAGCCCAAGGTCGGCGTGGTCGGCTGCGCGAGGGTCTCCTTCGCGCCGCTGCTGGCGGGCGTGTTCGCGCGCCGCGGCAACACCATGCTGGTCGTGCGCGGTGACGACGGGCTGGACGAGATCACGACGACGACCACGACGTCGGTGTGGGTGGTCGACGGCGGGCAGGTGCGGACCGAGCAAATCGACCCTTCGGCGCTCGGCATCCCGACGGCCCTGCCGGACGACCTCAAGGGCGGTGACGCCGCCGTGAACGCCGAGGTCGTGCGCGAGCTCGTGGCGGGCAAGCCCGGTGCGGTGCGTGACGCGGTGCTGCTGAACGCGGCGGGTGCGATCGCGGCCCACAGCGGGCTGACCGGTGACCTGCACGCGGACCTGTCGAACGCGATGGGCCGGGCCGCCGAGGCGGTCGACAGCGGTGCGGCGGCCGACCTGCTGCGGCGGTGGGCGGCGCGGTCGACGGAGCTGAAGGCCACCCTGGCGAGCTAGCCGCCACCGGGCCGACCGGTCCCCGGGCCGGGTCGTGCCAGGCCAGGTCGTCCAGGCGCAGGTCGTCCCGGTCAGGTCGTCCCGGCGCGATTCGGCCGGCGCAGTTCGGTTCGGGCGCGGTTCGCCTAACGCGCCAAGCGTGCTCCACAGGGGTCCCCCGCCCAGGGGGACCCCTGTTTTTGATCCTGCCGGCCCAGGCCGACAGTCTCCGCGCCGTGTACGCGATCTGTGGACAACTCCGCACACCCGCGATCGGCTGTGGACAAGTGGACAGCTCGCGGCGGCCGCGACCCACCCGCGGACCCCGGCCGACGAGGCGCGAGATGACGGCCACCTTTTCACCGCCGGGCAACAGCGGCCGGTCATGCTGTGACCATGCTCTACACGGTGATGAAGCGAGTGGTGGCGCCCACGGCGCGCCTGGTCTACCGGCCGACCGTCGAAGGCCTCGAGAACGTGCCCGCCGACGGCCCGGTGATCCTCGCGCCCAACCACCTGTCGTTCATCGACAGCATCGTGATCCCGATGGTCGTGCCGCGCCGCGTCTCGTTCCTCGCCAAGGCCGAGTACTTCGAGGGCCGCGGCGTCAAGGGAGCCCTCTCCCGCTACTTCTTCGGCTCCCTGGGCCACGTTCCGGTACGCCGCGGGCTCGGTAGGGCCGCCAGGGCGTCCCTGGACACCGCGAAGGACATCCTGGCGCAAGGCGGCGCGTTCGCCATCTACCCGGAGGGCACGCGCTCGCTGGACGGCCACCTCCACCGCGGCCGCACGGGCGTGGCCCGCATGGCGCTGGAGTCGGGCGCGCCGGTCGTCCCGGTCGGCCTCATCGGCACGGACCGGGTGCAGCCGGTGGACCGCAGGCTCCCCCGCATCCACCCGGTGACGATCCGCTTCGGCAAGCCGCTCCGCTTCGACCGCTACGCGGGCATGCAGGAGTCGCTGCCGGTGCTCCGCTCGGTCACGGACGAGATCGTCTACCAGATCCTGGAGCTGTCCGGGCAGGACTACGTCGACCGCTACCAGAACTCCAACGCCGCGTAACGACAAGAAACGACAAGAAACGACAAGAAAGGGGGCCACCCCGAAAGGTGGCCCCCCGAAAGAGATTCAGCTCACTCGTGGTTCGGACCGGTGTGGTACTCGAACAGGAGCCCGCCGACGGCGATCAGCACCAGCACGACCGCGATCACCAGCAGCCAGACGTGCCAGAACGCGAGCGCCACGCCGGCCGTCGCGGCGGCCGCCGCCAGGCCGATCGGCCAGTAGCTGCCGGGGCTGAAGAAGCCCAGCTCACCGGCGCCGTCGCTGACCTCGGCGTCCGCGTTGTCCTCGGGCCGCACCTCGATGCGCCGGGCGACGAACCGGAAGTACGTGCCGACGATGAGCGCCAGCCCGCCGGTGAGCGCGAGCGCCACCGTGCCGGTCGGCTCGACGAAACCGGTGTCCGCCCAGGTCCAGTAGCCGTACACGACGGCCATGAGGAACGAGAACGCCATCACCAAGTCAAAAATGCGTGCTTCGACCTTCATCGCAGCGTCCTCCTACTTCTCGCCGCCGGACGCCTCGCGGACGGTCCGGTCGGTGTCGAAGGGCTTGGTCGTCACGGCGTGCGGCGTGCACAGCTCGCCGCAGTTCATCTCGGTCAGCGCCTCGGCCGCCGTGTACGGCTGACCGGTGACCGGGTTGGCGGACTTGCGCAGCTCGATGTACCGGTCGAAGTCGTCCGGCGTGAGCGCCCTGACCTCGAAGTTCATCACGGCGTGGTAGACGCCGCACAGCTCGGCGCAGCGGCCGACGAACGACCCGGTGCGGTCGATCTGGTCGATCTGGAACGCGTTGTCCTGGTTGTTCTTCTCGGGCTCGGGGAAGACGTCCCGCTTGAAGTGGAACTCCGGCACGAAGAACGAGTGGATGACGTCGGTCGACCGCAGGTTGAAGCGGATCGACTTGCCCTGCGGCACGACCAGCAGCGGGATCTCGCCGGACGAGCCGACGGTGCTCACCGGCAGGTTGGACGTCTCGGTCTTGTGCTGGGGGTACTGGAACTCCCAGTTCCACTGGAACGCGATCACGTCGACCGTCACGTCGGGCGTCTTCGACTTGTCCGTGACGTAGTTCTGCGTCACGGCCGTGAAGTAGAACAACACCGCCACGATGATCGTCGGCACGACCAGCAGCACGAGCTCCAGCGGCAGGTTGTAGGCGACCTGACGGGGCAGCTCCTCGCTCTTCTTGCGGTGGAACGCGATCGACCAGAGGATCAGGCCCCACACGATCACACCGACCGCGAGAGCCGCGACGACCGACCAGGTCCACAGCTCGCGCATCGCCTCGGCCTGCGGCGTCACGGCCACCGGCCAACCGAAGCGCAGCACCTCTTCCGTGGAGCAACCCGTGGCCCCGACGCCGACCAGGCCGACCAGCCCGCCGACCTTCGCCAGCCGGGCTGCCCTGGTGCCCTCCTTCAGGCCCACTGCTCGCCGCCTCCTCGTTGCCTTCAACCGCTACCAAAGCTCGCAGGCAGGGACGGGATTGCGCCCCACGCCGGATCATGCGGGAGCGTAGCTCAGCGCACCGCGCGTCACCCCTCGGGGGCCGCACCCGTGCGGTGCAGTTTCGGTCACACACCGGCCCACCGGCATACTGGACTCTTCTCCACACGACTCGAAAGGTGTTACCGCGTGTGTGGCCTGGTAGGACTGGTTTGCCCTGGCGAGAACGAGGCCGAGCGGGCGCGCTCGGCGGTGGCGGGGGCCCTGCGCTGCATGCGTCACCGCGGCCCCGACGAGAGTGGCACCTGGCACGGCGGTGAGGTCGTCTTCGGCTTCAACCGGCTGTCCATCATCGACATCGAGCACTCGCACCAACCCCTGCACTGGGGGCCGCACGACCAGCAGGGCCGGTACGCGATCCTGTTCAACGGCGAGATCTACAACTACGTGGAGCTGCGCGCGGAGCTGACCAAGCAGTTCGGCGCGGTGTTCGCCACGGACGGCGACACCGAGACGATCGTCGCGGCCTACCACTACTGGGGCCCGGCCGCGGTGGCGAAGCTGCGCGGCATGTTCGCGTTCCTGATCTGGGACAAGGCGCGGCGGGTCGTGTTCGGCGCGCGCGACCCGTTCGGCATCAAGCCGCTGTACTACGCGGCCGGTCCGGGCGGCGTGGCGTTCTCCAGCGAGAAGAAGTCGGTGCTGGAGCTGGCGCCGACGATCGGCATCATGCCGAAGGTCGACAAGAAGGCCCTCCAGCACTACCTGATCCTGCAGTACGTGCCGGAGCCGGAGTCGCTGCAGAGCGAGATCCACCGCATCGAGTCCGGCACGTCGTTCACGCTGGTCCCGGGCGGCAAGCCGGTCGTCGAGCGATACTTCCCGGCGACGTTCCGGCCGCGCGCCGTGCGCGGCGAGGCGGACGAGAACCGGCTGTACGACGAGATCACCGAGGCGCTGCGCGACTCGGTGGCCAAGCACATGCGGGCGGACGTGACGGTCGGCTCGTTCCTGTCCGGCGGCATCGACTCGACGGTGGTCGCGGCGCTGGCCAAGGAGCACAACCCGGACCTGATCACGTTCACCACCGGGTTCGAGCGGCAGGGCTACTCGGAGATCGACGTGGCCGCCGAGTCGGCCGCCGCGATCGGCGTGAAGCACGTGGTCAAGGCGGTGACGGCGCAGGAGATGATGGACGCGCTGCCGCTGATCACGTGGTACCTGGACGACCCGGTGGCGGACCCGGCGCTGGTGCCGCTGTGGTTCATCGCCCGCGAGGCGCGCGAGCACGTGAAGGTGGTGCTGTCGGGCGAGGGCGCGGACGAGCTGTTCGGCGGCTACACGATCTACCGGGAGCCGCTGTCGCTGGCGCCGTTCGAGAAGGTGCCGGGCGCGTTGCGCAAGGCCATGGGCAAGGTGTCGACGAAGATCCCGCAGGGCGTGCGCGGCAAGGACCTGCTGCGGCGGGGCGCGCTCACGCTGGAGGAGCGCTACTACGGCAACGCGCGGATCTTCATGGACGACCAGATCCGGCAGGTGCTGCGCACGTACGACCCGAACGTGTCGCACAAGGACGTCACGGGGCACGTGTACCGGGAGTCCGAGGGCTGGGACCCGGTGACGCGCATGCAGCACGTCGACCTGTTCACGTGGCTGCGCGGCGACATCCTGGTCAAGGCCGACAAGATGACGATGGCGAACTCGCTGGAGCTGCGGGTGCCGTTCCTGGACCCCGAGGTGTTCCGGATCGCGTCGCAGGTGCCGTCCGAGCTGAAGCTGACCCGGGAGACCACCAAGCACGCGTTGCGCCGGGCGATCCGCGACATCGTGCCCGCGCACGTGCTGAACCGGCGCAAGCTGGGCTTCCCGGTGCCGATCCGGCACTGGCTGAAGGACGAGATGCACGACTGGGCGGTGCAGCACGTGCGCCAGTCGCAGACCGACGAGTACCTCGACAAGAACGCCGTGCTGCGGCTCATCGAGGAGCACCGGTCGGGCGTGGCGGACCACAGCAGGCGGATCTGGGCGCTGCTGGTGTTCATGATCTGGCACGGGATCTTCGTGGAGGGCCGCATCCGCCCGGCGATCCCCGAGCCGCACTACCCCGTGAAGCTGTAGCCCGTTGAGCGCGAAGGCCCCCGGCACGCGTGCCGGGGGCCTTCGTCGTGGGTGGACGCCCGTTCAGCCGGCGTGCTGCCCGGCGCGGGCGCGGACCCGGCTGCTGTGGACGCCGGCCGCGATGTCGGCCCGGCACTCGTCGACGGCGTCCTTGCCGATCTTCTGCTCCATGATCCCGGCCACGTGCTCGACCAGCTTGGTCAGGTGCTCCTTGGTGCGCGCCAGCTGCTCGATGCGGGCGTCGACGGACGTCAGCTCCTCGTGCAGCATGCCGAGCAGCGGCACGCAGCCCGCCTCGTCGTCGGGCAGCTCGACGTCCTGGTCGAACGCGTGCGCGAGCACCAGCCGGGCCAGCCGCACGTTGAGGCCGGAGCCGATGAGGCAGCGCACGCTCCGGACCCGTTCCACATCGGACTCGTCGTAGACGCGGTAGCGCGTCTCGGTGCGCTGTGCCGTCAGCAGGCCTTGCTGGTCGTAGTAGCGCAGCATGCGCACGGTGGTGCCGGTCTTCTCCGCGAGTTCCCCGATCAGCACGTATTCCCACTCCCGCCCACAAGAGGGTTTGATCACGCAACCTTGACCCTGACGTCAGTGTCACACTTTAGCGTCGTCCGCGTGATCGCCTTCATCCTGATGCTCAGCGCATTCGCTGTGGGGACATCCGAGTTCATCATCGTCGGCGTGCTGCCCGAGGTCGCCGCCGATCTCGGTGTGGACGTGCCGACCGCAGGCCTGCTGGTGACCGCTTACGCCGTCTCCGTCGCCATCGGCGGACCCGTGCTGACCGTGTTCACCGGGCGCATCCCGCGCCGGACCCTCCTGATCTCCGTCATGGCGCTGGCCTTCGTGGCCTCCGTGGGCAGCGCCCTCGCCGACGACTACACCCTGCTGATGGCGGCGCGCATGGTCGCCGCCCTCGCGCAGGGGCTCTTCTTCGCGGTGGCGTCCCAGATCGCCGTCGCCGCCGTGCCGCCCGAGAAGCAGACCGCGGCCATCGCCAAGGTCGTCAACGGCGTCGCGCTGTCCACCATCCTGGGCATCCCGCTCGGCACGCTCATCGGCCAGAACTACGGCTGGCGGGCGTCGTTCGTGCTGGTCAGCGCGTTGACCGCGATCAGCTTGGCGGGGGTGGTGCTCGGCACGCCGAAGGTCGCGCACGTGCCGGACCCCGGCGTCCGGGCCAGCCTGTTCGCGTTCGGCCGGCGGACCGTGCTGCTCGGCCTGACCACGACGGTCCTGTCGTTCACCGGCCTGATCGCCGCGTTCACGTACGTGGCGCCCGCGCTGCGGGACGTGAGCGGGTTCGAGCCGGGCTGGGTGACCGGCGTGCTGCTCGTGTACGGCCTCGGCACGCTGGTCGGCAGCACGCTCGCCGGCAAGGTGCCGCCGCAGCGCATCGCCCGCGTGCTGCCGGTCCCGCTGGCCGTGCTCGGCGTGGTGCTGCTCGCCCAGGGGCTGGTGCTGGAGAGCAAGGTGGCCGCCGTGGTCAGCGTGTTCGTGCTGGGCGCGAGCGCGTTCACGGCGGGGCCGCTGATCCACACCTACCTGATGGGGCAGGTGGGCGAGGCGGCCGGGCTGGTCGCCTCCGTGAACATCTCCGCGTTCAACGTGGCGGCGGCGCTGGGCCCGATGCTCGGCGGCGTGGTCCTGACGAGCGGGCTCGGCCTCCGGTGGGTCGGGACCGTGGGGGGCGTGTCGACCATCCTCGGCGTGGGGGTGGCCCTGGTGGTCGGCAGGGTGACCGCGCGGTCGGCGGCCCCGGCGCAACCGTCGACGGCGCCGCTCGCCGCGCACGCGTGAGATGAGGCCCTACCGGACGGCTACCGTCCGGTAGGGCTTTTGTCAAGGCATTTCCGCGCCTACGGTCGCGGGGGTGACGAACATCGAGGCGGACACGCTGGACGACCTGATCGAGGACTGCACCGCCCTGCCGCGGGAGTTGCGCGGCGCGGCCACCGGACTGCCGGAGCCACGCGCCGCGGCGCCGTGGCAGGTGGACGACGCCCACTACGCGCAGGTGGCGGACCTGGACGCCTACGTCTGACGTCCGACGTCGGAGACGCGCGAAAACGGGAAGGGCCCTCGCCATCGCGGCGAGGGCCCTTCCCGTCTGACCTGCGGTTACCGGTGGTCGATCAGTGGAACGAGTCGCCGCACGCGCACGAACCGCCCGCGTTCGGGTTGTCGATCGTGAAGCCCTGCTTCTCGATCGTGTCCACGAAGTCGATCACGGCGCCCTCGACGTACGGGGCGCTCATGCGGTCGACGGCGACCTTCATGCCGCCGAAGTCGCGCACCGCGTCGCCGTCGAGCGTGCGCTCGTCGAAGAACAGCTGGTAACGCAGCCCCGCACAACCACCGGGCTGGACGGCGATGCGCAGGTGCATGTCGTCGCGCCCCTCCTGGTCGAGCAGCGCCTTGGCCTTCACGGCCGCCGCGTCGGTCAGCGTCACGCCGTGGGTGGGCGGGGCGTCAGGAGTCGAGGTGACTGCGTCCTGAGCGGTCGTCATGGCTCTCCCTCAGAGGTCCTTTGCGGGCATCTATTCCGGGCAAACACGGGAAGTACCCGCTTTGTTCCTGACCCCCATGGTCGCACAGGCGTCAGGGGCGGGGGTGTGACCACTGCCTCGCCACGTGCGCCGCCAGGTCGGCCAGCGTGCCCGCCGGGTCCGCCAGGCTGCGCTCGACCGACCCGACGTGCTCGGCCACCGCGTACGAGTCCTGCACACCCGCCGCGGCCGCCTCGCGCCTGCCCACGGTGACCTGCCCGGCCAGCACCACGCACGGCACGCCGCGCTCGGCCGCGCCGGCGGCCACGGCCGTCACCAGCTTGCCGCGCAGCGACTGCCAGTCGAAGCTGCCCTCGCCGGTGACGACCAGGTCGGCCCGGTCGAGCGCGGCGTCGAGGCCGGTCAGCTCGCGGACCAGGCCCGCGCCGGACGCCACCGTCGCGCCCAGGGCCATCAGCGCCGCGCCGAGACCCCCGGCCGCGCCCGCGCCGGGCCGGTCCCGCACGTCGGCCGGCGCGACCATCGCGGCCAGCCGTGCCTCCAGCCGCTCCACCGCCTCGGGTGACGCGCCCTTCTGCGGGCCGAACGTGCGCGCGGCGCCGTGCGGGCCGAGCAGCGGGTTCTCCACGTCGGCGGCGGCGATCAGGCGGTCCGTGACGGGCTGGACGGCCTCCCGCAGCCCCGCGCCGCCGTCCGTCGTGCCCGAGCCGCCCAGGCCGACCACGATGGTGTGAAGGTGGCGGGCGGCGTTGAGCAGCTCGCCGACGCCCCTCGTGGTGGCGGTCTCGGCGGTCTCGGGGCGCCGGTCGGGCGGGATGAGGTGCAGGCCGCACGCCTGGGCGGACTCGACGTAGGCGGTCCCGTCGTGCTCCAGCCACCGCGCCTCGACGGGCGTGCCGAGCGGTCCGGTGACCGTGACCCGGTGCAGCGTGCCGCCCAGGGCGGTGTGCAGGACGTCCACGAAACCGGGGCCGCCGTCGGCCAGCGGTCGGAGCCGGAGCTCGTCGTCGGGAGCGGTGCGGCGCCAGCCCTCGGCCACGGCCTCGGCGACTTCCCGCGCGGTCAGCGTTCCGCCGAAGCAGTCCGGCGCAATAACAACTCGCACCTCGCGAACAGTACTTATCGGGGCATCTCCTACTCTGGTGCGGTGAGGTTCCTGCGCCGCAACGCCGACGAAGCCACCGAGTCCACCACCACCGAGGACGCTCCCGCGGAGGTGAACCCGGCCGACCCGTCGCGCACCCCCGGCAAGGGGCGGCCCACGCCGAAGCGGCGTGAGGCGGAGGGCAAGCGACGCGGTCCCGTCCCGCCGCCGCCCCGCACGCAGCGCGAGGCGTTGAAGCGGGCGCGCGGGAGCAAGGTGTCCAAGGAGGAGCGGCGCGCCGCCAACCTGGAGCGCCGGCAGCGGATGATGGCGGGCGAGGACAAGTACCTCCTGCCCCGCGACCGCGGCCCGGTGAAGGCCTACATCCGCGACGTGGTCGACTCGCGGCGCAACCTCATGGGCCTGTTCATGCCGCTCGCGATCCTGGTGTTCGTGGCGCTGCTCGTGCCGATGCCCGCGGTCCAGCAGTACGCGACGCTGCTGACCACGTTCATGCTGCTGGCGATGATCGTCGAGGGCTTCGTGCTCGGCCGGCTGGTGGCCAGGCGGGTGCGGCTGAAGTTCCCGAACGACACCACCCGCGGCCTGTCCATCGGCTGGTACTCGTTCATCCGCGCCAGCCAGCTGCGCCGGCTGCGCGTGCCCAAGCCGCGGGTGAGCCCGGGCGACAAGGTCTGACCACGCCTGCGGCCGCGTGCGCGGGCGACGGGGTCACGGGGTCACGGGGAGTTCATTAGCTTGCCGAACGAGTTGTCACTAGACTTCGTGACATGGAGTTCCGACGCCTCGGCCGCAGTGGCCTGAACATCAGCGAGATCTCGTACGGCAACTGGCTCACCCACGGCTCCCAGGTCGAGGAGGACCAGGCCACCGCGTGCGTGCGGGCGGCGCTCGACGAGGGCATCACGACCTTCGACACCGCCGACGTGTACGCCAACACGAAGGCGGAGTCGGTGCTGGGCCGGGCGCTGGCCGGCGAGCGCCGCGAGTCGCTGGAGATCTTCACGAAGGTCTTCTGGCCGACCGGCCCCGGCGGTCCGAACGACAAGGGCCTCGGCCGCAAGCACATCATGGAGTCGATCGACGGGTCGCTGAAGCGGCTCCAGACCGACTACGTGGACCTCTACCAGGCGCACCGGTACGACAAGTCCGTGCCGCTGGAGGAGACCATGCTCGCCTTCGCGGACGTCGTCCGCCAGGGCAAGGCGCTCTACATCGGCGTGTCCGAGTGGAACGCGGACCAGATCGCGCGCGGCGCGGCGCTGGCCCGTGAGCTGAACGTCCCGTTCATCTCGAACCAGCCGCAGTACTCGATGCTGTGGCGGGTCATCGAGTCGCAGGTCGTGCCCACGTCCGAGCGCGAGGGCATCAGCCAGATCGTCTGGTCCCCCATCGCCCAGGGCGTGCTGACCGGCAAGTACCTGCCCGGTCAGCCCGTGCCCGAGGGTTCGCGGGCGACCGACGAGACCGGCTCGAAGTTCATCCAGCGCTTCCTGCGCGACGAGGTGCTGGAGAAGGTGCAGCGGCTCAAGCCGCTGGCCGACGAGGCCGGGCTCTCGCTCGCCCAGCTGTCGGTGGCGTGGGTGCTGCAGAACCCGAACGTGGCGAGCGCGATCATCGGCGCGTCACGCCCCGAGCAGGTGCGCGAGAACGTCAAGGCCGCCGGCGTGAAGCTGGACGAGGAGCTGCTGAAGAAGATCGACGACGTGCTGGAGGGCGTGGTCGAGACCGACCCGCGCTTCACCGTCACCCCCTGACGCGGTTCACGTCGAGAAGCCCCGCTCGGACTATCCGGGCGGGGCTTCCGCGTTCCGGACGATCGCCGTTCCCCGCGCCGGCCTGGGTCGGCTGCCGATCGCCGAAGCGCTCACCCCGCTGACGGACGCCCTGAACGACCCCGCCCCCGGGTCCGCGCCAACGCCGCCACCGCCCTCGGGCGCCTCTCCCCGGCCGACCTGCCCGACCGCCTGGCAACGGTCGTGCTGGACCCGCACCCGGCCGTCCGCTCCGCGGCCACCGCCGCCCTGCGACGGACCACTCCCCCCGCCGACGACTGACCGACAGCCGCTGACCAGACCCCCGCGCGTCGGGGGCTCAGGTCCGCTTGCCGTAGACCTCCCGGAAGCTGCGCTTGATCGGCGCGCCGCGGGTCAGCTGCAACATCGCGCCCGCGCACCGCCCCAGCAGCGTCTTCGACCGCCGGTGGTAGTCGACGCTGATCCGGCTGCCGTCCCCGTGCGGTTCGACGCGGAAGTCGAACATGCCACCCGGTTCGAAGATCGTGCCGTCGGTGATCACCGAGTGGACGACCGAGTCCGTCCACTCGTAGGTGACGCGCTCCCACACCTCCAGCCCGAGGAACGCGCTGCCCTCCGTCACGTCGGCGGTGCCGGCGCCCAACGCGTGCACCCGGTAGAGGTGCGGGGCGAGGTTCGGCCAGATCGCCGGCCTGCGCTCGGAGAAATCGACCATCGCGCCGATCACCTTCGCCGGCGGGTCCCGCACGTCCAGCTGGAACGTGAACTTCGGCACGTGAAAACGGTACCCACGGCGCCGCGGCGGCGCCGCGCGAAATCGGCCCGGTCTACTCGGCCGGGGCGAGGGACATCGGGCCGTAGACCTCCGACTCGCTGCGCAGGAGCGTCACCTGGGCGACGCCCGCCTCCCGCAGCTCGACCCACGCCGAGCCGAACCAGTCCTCCGCCTCGGTCTGGTCGGCGAACGCGACGTGCGGGCCGTCCACCTCACGCCCCTGCTGGTCCTGGTACCGCCACCGGTACTCCACGACGATCACCTCCCGCTGTGCGCGCCGGGTAACGTTCCCGGTCAGGCTATGTCCTCCTGGAACAGATGGAGTGCGGTGTGACGCGTCGGACACTGGTGCTGGGCGGCGCTCGTTCGGGCAAGTCGGCGCACGCGGAGGGGCTGCTCACGGACGACGTCGTGACGTACGTCGCCACGGCCCGCCGCTACCCCGACGACGCCGACTGGGAGCTGCGGATCGCCCAGCACGTCGCCCGCCGGCCGGCCACGTGGACCACGGTCGAGGCGCCGGCGCCGAATGACCTGATCGCCCTGCTCACCGCGACCAGCGAGAGCGACCCGCCGATCCTGGTGGACGACGTCGCGACCTGGCTCAACGGCGTGCTGGACGACGCGGGCGCGTGGGAGGGCCACGGCATAGGGCAGGTGGAGGCGGAGTGCTCGGCGCTCGTCCGGGCGGTCTCGCGGACGCGCAGCCGGTTGGTCCTGGTGTCGGCGGAGGTCGGGCTCGGCGTCGTGCCCGCCACCCACTCTGGCAGGCTCTTCCGCGATCACCTCGGTTCGCTCAACGCGCGGCTGGCCGAGGTGTGCGACGAGGTGCTGCTGGTCGTCGCCGGAATCCCACTGCGACTGCGCGAAGCCGGAGGTAGTCGGTGACCATCGAGTTCCCGCCCGTCGAGCCGCCGAACGAGGACGTGCGCGGCCAGGCGATCGCCCGGCACGCCGTGCTGACCAAGCCCGTCGGGTCGCTGGGCCGGCTGGAGGAGCTGGGCGCCTGGGTGGCGGCGTGCCAGGGCGAGTGCCCGCCGCGGCCGTTCACCCGGCCGCGCGTGGTGGTGTTCGCGGGCGACCACGGGGTGGCGCGGCACGGCGTGTCGGCGTACCCGAGCGAGGTCACCGGCCAGATGGTGGCGAACTTCCTCGCGGGCGGCGCGGCGGTGAACGTGCTGGCGAACGTGGCGGGCGCGACGGTGCGCGTGGTGGACGTGGCGGTCGACTCGGACACGCCGGTCGGCGACGTCAAGGTGCGGCGCGGCTCGGGGTCCATCGACCGCGAGGACGCGTTGACGCCCGAAGAGGCCGTGAAGGCCGTCGAGGTCGGCCGCAAGCTCGTGGACGACGAGGTGGACGGCGGCGCGGACCTGCTCATCGCGGGCGACATGGGCATCGGCAACACGACGCCGGCGGCGGTGCTGATCGCGGCGCTGACGGGCTCGGAGCCGGTGGCCGTGGTCGGCCGCGGCACGGGCATCGACGACCAGGGCTGGATGCGCAAGACGGCGGCGATCCGGGACGCGCTGCGCCGCGCCCGGCCGGTGATCAACGACCCCCTGGCGCTGCTGGCCACCGCGTCGGGCGCGGACATCGCCGCGATGGCCGGGTTCCTGGCGCAGGCGGCGGTGCGGAAGACGCCGGTGATCCTGGACGGCGTGGTGGTCGGCGCGGCGGCCGTGGTCGCCGAGGAGCTGGCGCCCGGCGCGCGCGAGTGGTGGGTGGCCGGGCACAAGTCCGCCGAGCCCGCGCACGCGTTGGCGCTGGGGCACCTGGGCCTGGAGCCGTTGCTGGAGTTCGACCTGCGGCTCGGCGAGGGTTCCGGCGCGGTGGCGGCGCTGCCGCTGGTCGTGATGGCGACCCGCATCCTGGCCGAGATGGCGACCTTCGACAGCGCGGGCGTCTCCGGACCCGCCTGATGCGGCTGGCGCTGTCGTGGCTGACCGTGCTGCCCGTGCGGGTCGGCGAGGTCGACGCGCGGGCGGCACGGCGGGCGATCTCCCTTGCGCCGCTGGTGGGCCTGCTGCTGGGCGCGGCGGTCGTCGGGCTGCTCCACGTGCCGCTGCCGGACCTGGTGGCCGGGTTCCTGGTCGTGGGGTTCCTGGCGTTGGCGACGCGCGGGATGCACCTCGACGGCTTGGCCGACACGGCCGACGGCCTGGGCTGCTACGGGCCGCCGGAGCGCGCGCTGGCCGTGATGAAGGACGGTGGCGCGGGGCCGTTCGCGGTGGTGGCGCTGATCGTCGTGCTGGGCGCGGAGGCCGCCGCGTTCCCGACCGTCCACTGGGGAGCTGTGCTGCTCGCCCTGACGGCGGGACGGGCCGCGTTCGTGCTGTGCTGCCTGCGCGGGGTGCCCGCCGCACGGCCGGAAGGGCTGGGCGCGCTGGTGGCGGGCAGCCAGCCGGTGTGGGCCGCGGCGGCGTGGTGGGCGGCCCTGGCCGCGGCGGGGTTCCTCGTGCACCCGTGGCACGGTCCGCTCGCCGTCGCCCTGGCGGCCGCACTGGTGTTGTTGCTGGTCAGGCACACGCGTCGGCGGTTCGGCGGGATCACCGGCGACGTGCTGGGCGCGGCCTGCGAGACGGCCACCCTCACCGTGCTGGTCGTGCTGTCCCTGTGACGGGCAGCGCGGCGAGGGTGGCGCCCGGCGCCTAGTCGATCTTCGTCATCCAGCCGTGGGGGTCGGCGACCTGGCCCTGCTGGATGCCCGTCAGGTGGTTGCGCAGCCTCATCGTCACGTCGCCCGTGCGGCCGCCGGAAACGCTGAACTCGCCGTCCGCGTGCTTCACGTGCCCGACCGGCGTGATCACCGCGGCGGTGCCGCAGGCGAACACCTCGGTCAGCTCGCCCGACTCGGCCTTCTTCTCCCACTCCTCGGTGGAGATCCGGCGCTCCTCGACCGCGTAGCCGAAGTCGGCCGCCAACCGCAGCAGCGAGTCGCGGGTGATGCCGGGCAGCAGCGCGCCGGACAGCTCCGGCGTCACCACGCGGGCGTCGTCACCGGAGCCGAGGACGAAGAACAGGTTCATCCCGCCCATCTCCTCGACCCACCGGCGCTCCACCGCGTCCAGCCAGACGACCTGGTCGCAGCCCTGCTCGGCGGCCTGCGCCTGCGCCACCAGGGACGCCGCGTAGTTGCCCGCGAACTTCGCCGCGCCGGTGCCGCCGGGCGCCGCGCGCACGTACTCGGTCGACAGCCACACCGTCACCGGCTTCAGGCCGCCCGCGAAGTACGAGCCGGCGGGCGAGGCGATGAGCACGTACAGGTACTCGGTCGCCGGCCGCACGCCGAGGCCCTTCTCGGTGGCGTAGAGGAACGGCCGCAGGTACAGCGACTCCTCGGGGATCGACGGCACCCACCGCGCGTCGACGGCCAGCAGTTCCCGGATCGAGCCGAGGAACAGGTCGTCGGGCAGTTCGGGCATCGCCAACCGGCGGGCCGACGCGCGGAAGCGCTCGGCGTTCGCCTCGGGGCGGAAGGACGCGATCGAGCCGTCGGGCTGGCGGTACGCCTTGAGCCCTTCGAAGATCGCCTGGCCGTAGTGCAGCACCATTGCCGCCGGGTCCAGCTCCAGCGAGTGGTAGGGCTCGACGACGGCGTCGTGCCAGCCCTGCTCGCGGTTCCAGCGGATCGTCACCATGTGGTCGGTGAAGTGCTGCCCGAAGCCCGGCTTGGCGAGTACCTCCGCAACGCGCTCCGGGGTCGCCGGCTGCGGGTTGGGGGTCCGGGTGAAAGGCAACGCGGTCGTCATGGCAGCACGATAGCCGCCACTGGGACGTCGGAAAATCGCTGTCCCGACCCTCGGACCTCCGACCATCCGGACGGGTCAACCGACGGGCTGCCGGAGCCGACCCAGCGCGATCAGCCCGGTACCCAGCGCGAGCGCCGCTCCGGTGATCACGAGCGCGTCGGCGGGCGCGCTCATGGCGAGCAGGACGGACAGGCCGAGGCCGAGGCACGCGGTGCGCATGGGCCACGTCCGGTCCTCTTGCAGCAGCACGCGCGCCGAGGCGTTCGTGAAGCCGTAGTAGAACGCGGTGCCGCACGCGCCCACGGCCAGCGCGGTGGACGGCGGGAGCGCCACCACGGCGAGGACGGCGAGCGCGGCGCTCACCACGTCCAGCGGCCAGCCGGCGCGGATCGGGGGCAGGTCGCCGGTCTCGGTCATGCCGACCAGCGTGCGCCGGGACGAGGCCAGCACGAACCACAGCGACGACACGGCGGCCACCGCCGCGCCGAACCCGAGCAGCGGCAGGAGCCAGCGGCCGTCCGCGACGACCAGCGCGTCCCGCAGCGGGGCGGGGCTGAGCGCCAGGCGGGCCGCGCCCAGCTGCCGCAGCACCGCCGCGCCGACGCCCAAGGCGACCAGCAGCACGACACCGATCACCGCGGGGACGGCGAAGTGCAGCACCCGGGCGGAGAACACCTGGTCACCGGGCCTCGGCGCGGTGATCCGCTCGAACCCGACGAACGCCGTGAACAGCAGCAGGGACGCGCCCATGAGGCCGTCGAAGCCCGGTCCGGACGCCGGTTCGGCCACGGCGCTGTTGTCCGGCGGCGCGACCGAGAAGCACACGAGCACGACCAGCACGAGCACGCCGAGCACCACGGCGGTCGCCGCCACGCTCAGCCCCGTGCTCCACCGGACCCCCGCCGCGCTCAGCGCCACCGTCACCGCTATCAGGCACAACGCGGCCATCACCCGGTGGTCGGGAACCACGTACGCGCCGAACATCCCGGCCAGCGCGGCGGCGACGCCCGCCCTGCCGACGAGGTGCGCGCTCGCGCCGATGCGCGCGGGCCACGGCCCGAGCTGGTTGCGGATGTAGGCGTAGCCGCCGGGGGCGTCCGGGTAGGCGCGGTGCTGGTCGGCGGTGGAGAACGCGCAGCACAGGGCCGTCACGGCAGCCAGGACCACTCCGGGCAGCAACCAGGGGCCCGCGAGGGCCGCCGCCGGGGCGAATCCGGTGAACACACCGGCCCCCAGCGTCGCGCCGAGGGCGAGCACCACGGCCCCGGCACGGGGCGTGATTGTCACCGGTACACAGTCGCAGATGGATCGGGTGACCGCTAACGCCCGGTGGGACGACCCTCGTTCGTGTTAATTGTTACTCGGTGCTATCGACGGTGCGACGGTCAAGTGTGTGAACGGCACCTTTAGCATTCGTCACGATCCACCCCGATCCCGCCGCAAGACCAGGAAGCGCCGGGAGGACCTCGTCAAGGAGCCGCAGTGACCGCGCCGAAACTGGCCATCACCGACAGTGACCTGAGCAGCACCGCCGCCGACGCCGTGGTGGTGGGCACACTCCAGGGCGCGGACGGCCTCGCCCTCGCGGGCGCCTCCGAGGCGGTGAACGCCGCGTTCGACGGCACGCTGGCCGACGTGCTCGCCGCCGTCGGCGCGACCGGGAAGGCCGAGGAGGTCGTCACCGTCCCGACGCTGGGCAGGCTGGGCGCGCCGGTCGTGCTCGCCGTCGGCCTCGGCAAGCCCGCCGACGACGGCTCGGTCGGCGAGGACCAGGTCCGCCGCGCGTCCGGCGCCGCCGCCCGCGCGCTGGGCGGCAAGAAGCGCGTCGTCACCACGCTGTCCGCGCTGCACCTCGGCCCCGCCGTCGAGGGCACCGTCATGGGCGCGTACTCGTTCACGGCCTACAAGTCCGACAAGGGCAACGGCCCCGTCGCGCGCGTCGACCTCGTCACGCCCGCCGAGGGCAACGCCAGGGCGCACCGGGCGACGGTGAAGGCGTCCACGGCGATCGCCGAGGCCGTCACCACGACCCGCGACTTCGTCAACACCCCGCCGAACGACCTGTTCCCCGCGTCGTTCGCGGAGCGCGCCGCGGCGCTGGCCAAGGCCGAGGGCCTCGAGGTCGAGGTGCTCGACGAGAAGGCGCTGCGCAAGCAGGGCTTCGGCGGCATCCTCGGCGTCGGCGGCGGCTCCAGCCGTCCCCCGCGCCTGGTCCGCATCACCTACCGCGGCCCGAAGGCGGGCAAGAAGGTCGCGCTGGTCGGCAAGGGCATCACGTTCGACACCGGCGGCATCTCCATCAAGCCCGCCGCGGGCATGGACGAGATGACCTCGGACATGGGCGGCGCGGCGGCCGTGATCGCCACCGTCGTGCTGGCCGCGAAGCTGAAGTTCCCGCTCGAGGTGACCGCGTGGGCGCCGATGGCGGAGAACATGCCGTCCGGCACCGCCTACCGGCCCGGCGACGTGCTCACCATGTACGGCGGCAAGACCGTCGAGGTGCTCAACACCGACGCCGAGGGCCGGTTGATCCTGTCCGACGCGATCGTGCGCGCCTGCGAGGACGCCCCGGACTACCTGATCGAGACGTCCACGCTGACCGGCGCGCAGGTCGTGGCGCTCGGCAAGCGCACCGCCGGCGTCATGGGCACGGAGGACTTCCGCGACCGCGTCGCCGCGCTCGGGCGCGCGGTGGGCGAGCAGGCGTGGGCCATGCCGCTGCCCGACGAGCTGCGCGGCGACCTCGACTCGCGCGTCGCGGACCTCGCGAACGTGGCCGGGCACCGGTTCGGCGGCATGCTCACCGCGGGCGTGTTCCTGCGCGAGTTCGTCGCCGAGGGCGTGACCTGGGCGCACATCGACGTGGCCGGGCCGTCGTTCCACACCGGCGCCCCGTACGGCTACACCACCAAGGGCGGCACCGGCGTCCCGGTCCGCACCCTGGCGGCGGTGCTGGCCGACATCGCGGCCAACGGCTGACCGGCACGCCACCGGTCAGCACACCACCGGTCAGCCCCGCACGAGTCAGTACGCGAGGCTGATCGCCTTGCCCGCGGTCCCCGGGTCGGCCAGGCAGCGCAGCACCAGCGCCGCCAGGTCGGCCCGGGACACCGTCGAGCCGCCGCGCACGGTGGTGTCGACGGCGGTGCGGAACGTGTCCGTGCGCGGCCCGTCGGTCAGCCGCGGCGGACGGGCGATCGTCCACTCCAGACCGCTCGCGCGCACGACGTCCTCCATCCGCGCCATGTCACCCCACGGATGCCTGAGCACCCGGCGCAGGATCGGCTTCACCAGGTAGCGCGTCAGCGCGTCGTCACCGTCGGTGATCATGCCGCTGTTGCTGACGACGACGAGCCTGCGCACCCCGTGCGCCTTCATGGCCACGACCAACGCCTTCGTGCTGTCGGTCTGCACGGACGTCGGCTTGCGCACCGATCGCGCGCCGATGGCCGACACGACGGCGTCCGCGCCGGCGAGGTGCGGGCCGATCGAGTCGGGGTCCATCACGTCGGCCACCGCGTCGCGGCCGTTGCGCGTCCGGACGATCGCGGTGACCTCGTGGCCCGCCTCCCGGGCCAGCTCGACGATCTTCGAGCCGGTGCCGCCGCCGGCTCCCAGAACCGTGATCCTCATGCGCGCGCCCTTCGGTTGGTGAGTGCTCACTAACCACCTAGGATAACCCCATGACCACCCGGGACCTCATGCTCGACGCGGCGGCCCACGTCATGCGCACCAAAGGGCTCGCGCGGGCGACCACGAAGGAGATCGCCAAGGCGGCGGGCTTCTCGGAAGCGGCCCTGTACAAGCACTTCGCGGACAAGACCGACCTGTTCCTGGCCGTGCTGAGGGAACGCGCGCCGAGCGACCTGCGGACCCTGCTGCACGGCCTGGAGGCGGGCCGCGGCGACGTGCGCGCGACGTTGGTCGACATCGCGCGGGCCGCGATCGCGTTCTACGTCGAGACGTTCCCGATCGCCGCGTCGATCTTCTCCGAGCCGACGCTGCTCGCCGCGCACCGCGACGCGCTGAAGGCGCACGGCACCGGTCCCGGAGTCCTGCCGCGGACGCTCGCCGAGTACCTGGAGGCGGAGCGGGACCTGGGCAGGCTGCCGGCGGGCATGGACCCCGGATCGGCCGCCGACCTGCTCCTCGGCGCGTGCCACTACCAGGCGTTCCTCGGCTTCTTCACGGACTGGCCGACCGACCCCGAGGCGTTGGTCGGCACGCTGTGGACCGGCCTCGGCTAACCCTGGTTCTTGCGCCGGGAGTACTCGCGCATCCGCTTCGGGTAGCCGACGATCCCCGCGTCGTAGATCGGGATGCCGAGCTTCTTCGCCAGCCGCTTCGCGCCCTCGACGCCGTCGATCCGGCGGCGCGTCCACTCGCCGTCGTGCGCCACGAACACGACCGTGGTCTCCGTCACGGTCGTCTTCGGCTCGACGTACGCCTCGACACCCCGGCGCGCGGCGGCCCACTGCTCCAGGTGGCCGGTGTCCGTGGACGTGGCCGATCGCAACACACCGGGGCGCTGCTTCCTGCGGAAACGGTCGAACAGGCCCACCGGGCCACCTCCTGCCAGGACTTCTCCCGACCATGGTGCCGGCGCGCGTGTGAAGGCAGGGGCAAATCGGGCGAACGGACACCGCGTCGGCACCGTTCACGCGGTAATGACAAGATGGCAACCACACGCGCGCACCCGCGCGGAGTAAGGCATCAAGCTCTCCAGGGAGATCCCGTGACCGACACCTCCGCCGACCTCGTGATCCTCGGTGGCGGCTCGGGCGGCTACGCCTGCGCGTTCCGCGCGGCAGAGCTCGGCCTGTCCGTCATCCTGGTCGAGAAGGACAAGCTGGGGGGCACCTGCCTGCACCGCGGTTGCATCCCCACCAAGGCGCTGCTGCACGCGGCGGAGGTCGCGGACAACGCCCGCGAGGGCGACCAGTTCGGCGTGAAGTCCTCGTTGGAGGGCATCGACATCGCGGGCGTCAACTCCTACAAGGACGGTGTGATCAGCCGGCTCTACAAGGGGTTGCAGGGTCTGGCCAAGGCCAACAAGGTAACCCTCGTCGAGGGCGCGGGCACGTTCGTCGGCCCGAACGCCGTCGAGGTGGACGGTCGGCGGTACACCGGCAAGAACGTCGTCCTGGCGACCGGCTCCTACGCGCGGAGCCTCCCCGGCCTGGAGATCGGCGGCCGGGTCATCACCAGCGACCAGGCGCTCAACCTGGACTTCATCCCGGAGAAGGTCGTCGTGCTCGGCGGCGGCGTCATCGGCGTGGAGTTCGCCAGCGTGTGGGCGTCGTTCGGCGCCGAGGTGACCATCGTGGAGGCCCTGCCCCGCCTGGTCCCCGCCGAGGACGAGTACGCGTCCAAGCAGCTGGAGCGCGCGTTCCGCAAGCGCGGCATCAAGTTCAAGACCGGCGTGAAGTTCACCGGCGCCACGCAGAACGGGTCGGGCGTGTCGGTCACGCTGGAGTCCGGCGACGTGCTGGACGCGGACCTGCTGCTGGTGGCCGTCGGCCGCGGCCCGAACACCGCGGGCCACGGCTACGAGGAAGCCGGCGTGAAGATCGACCGCGGCTTCGTGATCACCGACGAGCGGCTGCGCACCAACCTGCCGAACGTGTACGCCGTCGGCGACATCGTCCCCGGCCTGCAGCTCGCGCACCGCGGGTTCCAGCAGGGCATCTTCGTCGCCGAGGAGATCGCCGGGCAGAACCCGAAGGTCATCGACGAGGCGGGCATCCCGCGCGTCACCTACTGCAAGCCCGAGGTCGCGTCGGTCGGCCTGTCCGAGGCCGCGGCCAAGGAGAAGTACGGCTCCGTCGAGACGTTCGTGTACGACCTCGCGGGCAACGGCAAGAGCCAGATCCTGAAGACCGCCGGCGGTGTCAAGCTCGTGAAGGCTCCCGACGGCCCGGTCGTCGGTGTCACCATGGTCGGCGAGCGGGTCGGCGAGCTGATCGGTGAGGCCCAGCTCATCTACAGCTGGGAGGCTTACCCCGAGGACGTGGCTCCGCTGATCCACGCCCACCCGACCCAGACAGAAGCCCTCGGCGAGGCCTTCCTCGCCCTGGCCGGCAAGCCGCTGCACGTGCACGGCTGACCGTCGCACCCCAGTCAGCCGATCCCCGACCCACGCACGAGGAGTCAGCGAACGATGGCCTTCTCCGTCCAAATGCCCGCACTCGGCGAGAGCGTCACCGAGGGCACGGTCACCCGCTGGTTGAAGCAGGAGGGTGACCGCGTCGAGGTCGACGAGCCCTTGCTGGAGGTGTCCACCGACAAGGTCGACACCGAGATCCCGTCGCCGGCGGCGGGCGTGCTCCAGAAGATCGTCGCCCAGGAGGACGAGACCGTCGAGGTCGGCGCCGAGCTGGCCGTCATCGGCGACGGCTCCGACTCCGGTTCCTCCGACCCCGCTCCGGCCCAGGAGTCGGCCCAGGAGTCGGCGCCCGCGCCGCAGGCCGAGGCCGCTCCCGAGCCCCAGGCCGAGCCCGAGCCCGCTCAGGCCGAGGCCCCGGCCCAGCCCTCGGCTGAGGCTTCCGCCCCGTCCGGTGGTTCGGCCGAGGGCACCCCGGTGACCATGCCCGCGCTGGGCGAGAGCGTCACCGAGGGCACCGTCACCCGGTGGCTGAAGGCCGTCGGCGACTCGGTGGAGGTGGACGAGCCGCTGCTGGAGGTGTCCACCGACAAGGTCGACACCGAGATCCCGTCCCCGGTGGCGGGGACCCTGCTGGAGATCAGCGCGGGCGAGGACGAGACCGTCGAGGTCGGCGGTCAGCTCGCGGTGATCGGCTCGGGTTCGCCCGCGCCGGCCCAGCAGGAGGCCCCGAAGCCCGCGCCGGCTCCCGCTCCGGCCCCGGCTCCGGCTCCGCAGGCCCCGGCTCCCGCGCAGGAGGCTCCGAAGCAGGAGGCCCCCAAGCAGGAAGCGCCCAAGCAGGAGGCTCCGAAGCAGGAAGCGCCCAAGCAGGACGCCGCGTCCGAGGAGTCGGCCAACGGCGCGCCGTACGTCACGCCGCTGGTGCGCAAGCTCGCGTCGGAGAACGGCATCGACCTGTCGACGTTGAAGGGCACCGGCGTCGGCGGTCGCATCCGCAAGCAGGACGTGCTGGCCGCCGTGGAGGCCGCGAAGGCCCCGAAGCAGGAGGCCCCGAAGCCGGCCGCCGCGTCCGCGCCCGCCCAGCGGGTCGCCACCCCGGCCGCCGACTCGGGCAAGCGCGGCACCGTGCAGAAGCTGCCCCGGCTGCGGCAGATCGTGGCGCAGCGCACGCGTGAGTCGCTGCAGGTCTCGGCGCAGCTCACGCAGGTGTTCGAGGTGGACGTCACCAAGATCGCCCGGCTGCGGAACAAGGCCAAGGCGGCGTTCGAGCAGCGCGAGGGCACGAAGCTGACGTTCCTGCCGTTCTTCGCCAAGGCGGCCGTCGAGGCGCTGAAGCAGCACCCGGTGCTGAACGCGTCCATCGACGAGGAGAAGAAGGAGATCGTCTACCACGGCGCCGAGCACCTGGGCATCGCGATCGACACCGAGCGCGGGCTGCTCAACGCGGTCATCGCGAACGCGGGCGACCTGAACCTGGCCGGCCTGTCGCACAAGATCGGCGACCTGGCGGCGCGGGCGCGGGCGAACAAGCTCACGCCGGACGAGCTGACCGGTGGCACGTTCTCGCTGACCAACCTGGGCAGCAACGGCGCGCTGTTCGACACGCCGATCATCCAGCAGCCGCAGGTCGGCATCCTGGGCGTCGGCGTGGTCAAGAAGCGCCCGGTGGTGATCACGGACGAGAACGGCGACGACACCATCGCCATCCGGTCGATGGCCTACCTGGCGCTGACCTACGACCACCGGCTGGTGGACGGCGCCGACGCGGGCCGCTTCCTCACCACCGTCAAGAACCGCCTCGAAGAGGGCGCGTTCGAGGCCGACCTGGGCCTCTAGGTCGACCACCGAGGCGAAGGCCGCTCCCGCTCGCCGGGGGCGGCCTTCGCCGTGTCCCGGCGTCGGCCGGCACCACCCGCCGGCGGACCGCCTCCCGCCCGGCACGCCGTACGGTCCCGCAAACCGCGACCGGCGTGGTGTGGGTGACACCGCGGCCGCTGTGCAACCGGCCCTCCCCTGCGAGACGATCAACCCATGCGGGTTGTGATCGCGGGATCCTCGGGCTTGATCGGCACCAGCCTGGTCGCCGCGCTGCGCGGTGCCGAGCACGACGTCCTGCGGTTGGTGCGGAGGCGGCCCGCGGCGCCCGACGAGCGCGGGTGGGACCCGCCCGCCGGTCGGATCGACGCGGGCGCGCTGGACGGTGTCGACGCCGTCGTCAACCTGTGCGGCGCGGGCGTCGGCGACAAGCGGTGGAGTGACGCGCGCAAACAGGTGCTGCTGGACAGCCGCACGGTGCCGACCGAGGTGCTGGCGGGCGCGGTGGCCGAGCACGGCGTGCCCGTCCTGGTGAACGCGAGCGCGGTCGGCTACTACGGCGACACGGGTGACGCGGTGGTCGACGAGTCGACCCCGTCCGGCACCGGGTTCCTCGCCGGGATGTGCCGGCAGTGGGAAGCCGCCACGTCGCCGGCCGAGGCGGGCGCACGGGTCGTGAAGCTGCGCACCGGACTGGTCATCAGCCCGTCCGGCGGTCTGTTCGGCAAGCTGAGGCCGCTGTTCTCGTTCGGTCTCGGCGGGCGGTTCGGCGACGGCCGCCAGTACATGCCGTGGGTCTCCCTGGACGACGCCGTCGCGGCCATCCGGTTCGTGGTCGAGCGGGACGACGTGTCCGGTCCCGTCAACGTCACCGCGCCCAGCCCCGTCACGAACGCCGAGTTCACCCGCACGGTGGGCCACGCGCTGCACCGGCCGACGCCGTGGGTGGTGCCCGCCTTCGCCCTGAAGGCCGTCCTGGGCGACGCGGCCGAGGAGGGCGTCCTCGCCGGCCAGCGCGCGATCCCGCGGGTGCTCGAACGGCACGGCTTCCAGTTCCTGCACCCCGCCCTCGGGGCCGCCGTGTCGGCGGCCGTCACCGGGTGATCGCGCCGCTGGTCGGCGTCGTCCTGGCGCTGGCGTCCCTCGTCCTGGGCCTGTCGGTGAACGACGACGTGCCCGCGCTGGACCGGGACCTGCACCTGGCGGCCGTCGGGCTGGGCCCCGGTTTCACGCACGCGGCGGCGGTGGTGAGCTTCGTGCTCAGCCCCGGCCTGGCGACGATCGCGCTGCTGTCGCTGCTGATGCGCGCCCTGCTGGCGAAGGACGTGTTCCTGCTGCGGTGCGCCGTCCTGCTGGCCGCGTGCTGGTCAACGCTGCTCGCCCGGCACGGCTACCAGCGGGTGCGGCCGATCGAGTTCCCGAAGTGGAGCTACCCGAGCGGGCACGTCACGGCGGTCACGTCGGTCGCGTTCACGGGCGTGGTGCTGTGCGCGTGGCTGGCGCGCCGGCACCTGAAGCGCGCGGTGGCCCTGGCCTGCGCGGCGGTCGCGCTGACGGCGGCGAGCCGGGTGGTGCTGGAGATGCACTGGTTCACCGACACGGTCGGCGCGGTCCTGGGGGTGGTGGGCGTGGGGCTGGTCGTCGCCCGTGCCCTGCGGCTGACACCCGTGGGCGTAGGGTCGAACCGTGAGCAGTCCTGACCTCTCCTGCCGCACCTCGACCGATCCGATCGACGTGCGTGAGCTGGGCACCATCGACTACCTGGCCGCGTGGGACCTGCAGCGCGAGCTGGCCGAGGCCCGCGCGGACGGCGCCGTCGGCGACACGATGCTGCTGCTGGAGCACCCGCCCGTGTACACCTGCGGCCGGCGCACCGAGCCCGAAGAGCGACCCAAGGGCGGTGACGTCCCGGTCATCGACGTCGACCGCGGCGGCAAGATCACCTGGCACGGTCCGGGCCAGCTGGTCGGCTACCCGATCGTGGGGTTGGCCGAGCCGCTGGACGTCGTGCAGTACGTCCGCCGCCTCGAACAGGCGCTGATCCACGTGTGCGACCAGCTCGGCGTCCCCACGGGTCGCGTCGAGGGTCGCAGCGGCGTGTGGATCGCGGCCGACGACAAGGGCGTGGAGCGCAAGATCGCGGCGATCGGCATCCGGGTGCAGCGCGGCGTGACCATGCACGGGTTCGAGATCAACTGCAACGCGGACCTGTCCGGGTTCGGCGCGATCATCCCGTGCGGCATCCGGGACGCCGGGGTGGCGTCGCTGTCGCACGAGCTGGGCCGGGACGTGACGGTGGCCGAGGTGCTGCCCCTGGCCCGCCAGGCCGTCATCGACGCGCTGAACGGCGACCTGCCGTTGACGGACCGCACGCTGGTGCGCGACCAACCGGTCGCCGCGGGCGTCACGTTCGCCGTCCAGACGGCCTGACGCCCTGCCCGCCACCGGGCGGCTGACAACGACCCGCACTCCCCTCTAGCATTCCGGAATTACGGACTACCAGAGGGGAGTTTCGTCGTGCTCCTGACCCGACGGCACCTGTTCCGGACGTGCGGGGTGGCGGGCGCCGCCGCGCTGCTGCCGGCCCTGTCCCCCGTGCCCGCCACCGCCCAGCCGGACGACTGGCTCGCGTGGTTCCGGGCCAACCGGCAGCACGTCGCCGTGGCGCTGGACGACGGCCGGGGCGGCCGGGTCGCGCACCGCGCGCACGAACGGCAGCCGCTGGCGTCGGCGGTCAAGGTCGTGCACCTCGCCGCGTACGCGAAGGCCGTGGAGACCGGTCTGGCGCGGCCGGACGAGAAGGTCCGGGTCGGCGACTGGGAGCAGTACTACCTGGGGCTGGACGGCGGCGCGCACCAGGCGTCCCTGCGCGCCCTCGGCATCCCGTTCGCCAACGGCGTCACGGCCGACGACCCGCGCCGGTTCGTCACGCTGGACGACCTGGCCGCGGTGATGATCCGGCACAGCGACAACGCCGCCACCGACTTCCTGCGGTACCGGCTGGGCGAGGGACTGGTCCACGCGACGGCGGCCCGGTGGCCCGTCCTCCAGGTGCCGGAGATCCTGGCCGAGGTGCTGCACTTCGTGCTCGGACGCCGGGTGGGCGTGCGGAAGTACCTGAGCGACCCGCAGCTGCAGCTGGAGGTGATCGGGAAGTTCCCGGACGTCCCCAAGACCTACGAGGGTCAACGGCCGTGGGCGCGCGGCACGTGGGCGGGCACGGCGGCGGCGCTGAGCCGGGCGCACCGGGAGCTGACCGGCGTCCCGGCGGCCCGC
>NZ_JBHTLK010000060.1:0-33878 GCF_042678885.1 Saccharothrix hoggarensis | reverse complement strand
CGGAGGGCGCCGACGTCGCGGCGGTCGCGCCGGCCCGCGTCGGCCAGCACGGCGTACTCGGCCTCGCCGCCGGGCAGCACGATCTCGCGGCCGTCGCGGACGTGCCCGACCGCGAGGAACAGGCCCGCGAGGAACGGCGTCCACGCCGAGCGGTCGCGCAGCACGGCGTCGAGCCGGTCGGACGTCGCCGCCGCCGTCAGGCCGGGGTGGCGGTCGAACGTGAGGGTGTGGCGGTGGCGCTCGGCGGTCTCGACCTTGTCGCGCGACACCGTCACGTCGTGCGCGATGGCCCAGCCGTGCGCCACGTCGATCGGGTCGACGTCGGCCAGCTCCAGCCGCACCCGGCCGTCGGCCAGCACGTCGCCCGCGCCCGCGACGAGGCCGAGCACGAAACCGGACGTGTCGCCGTCGGCGAGGAGGTTCGCGTGGCGCTCCGCGCCGAAGCCGGCCGTGCGCGTGCCGACGAGGTCGCGGGCGGCGGTCCAGCTCGCGTCGGTCCAGTCGGCGGGGTCGTCGCCGGTGCGGAACCGCTGGCCGGGCGTGACCAGCATCGAGTGGCCGTCCGACCAGGTGACGCGGACCAGCTCGGACACCGGGTTCCGGTACACGGCGGTGACCGGGACCGGCTCGCCCCGCCCGTCCAGGACGAGGTCGCCCGGCTCGATCTCCTCGATCGGCCGCAGCCCTTCCGGGGTGGAGACGAGCGCGCCGCGGACGAAGCAGTCGCCGACCACGCGCGAGGACTTCACGTACGGGCTGGTAGGGCGGTAGCCCTGCTCGTTCATCGAGAACAGGATGCGGCGGTGCACCGGCTTGAGGCCGTCCCGCGCGTCCGGCAGGGCCCGCGAGTGGATCACCGAGTAGGCGTACTCCAGGTACGAGTCCTCGATCTCGGTGGTGAGCGAGTTGTCGAAGACCTGGGCGCCCGCGCGGTCGAAGGCGGACGGGTCGACCCTGGTCGTGGGGGTCTTGCGGCGTGCCATGGTCGGTCGTTCCCTCTTGTCAGGCGTCTCAGACGTCGATCGCGGACTGGTCGACCCGGGCGGCCGACTCGACGAGCCACGCCCGGCGCGGCTCGACCTTCTCGCCCATCAGCAGCTCCAGCGCGGCTTCCGCGGCCTCGGCGTCGTGCATGGTGATGCGGCGCACCGAGCGGGTCGCGGGGTTCATCGTGGTCTCCCACAACTCGTCCGCGTTCATCTCGCCGAGGCCCTTGAACCGGGGCACCGGCTTGACCACCGTCTTGCCCGCCTTCTCCAGCCTCGCGACCTTCTGCTCCATCTCGCGCTGGCTGAAGGTGAAGTGCGTCTCCGGGTTGCGGCCCTTGGTCATCACCTTGTGCAGCGGCGGCATCGCGGCGAACAGCCGGCCGTCCTCGATCACCGGCCGCATGTACTTGGCGAACAGGGTGATCAGCAGGGTCCGGATGTGCGAGCCGTCGACGTCCGCGTCGGCCATCAGGATCACGCGGCCGTAGCGCATCGTGGCGAGGTCGAACGTCCGCCCGGTGCCCGCCCCGAGGACCTGCACGATGCTGGCGATCTCGGCGTTGCGCAGGGTGTCGGCGAGGCTGGCCTTCTGCACGTTGAGGATCTTGCCGCGCAGCGGCAGGAGAGCCTGGTACTCCGACACGCGGGCCATGCGGGCCGAGCCGAGCGCGCTGTCACCCTCCACGAGGAACAGCTCGCTGCGCGCCACGCCGGTCGAGCGGCAGTCGACCAGCTTCGGCGGCATCGCGGCGCCTTCGAGGGCCGTCTTGCGGCGCGCGGCGTCCTTCTGGTGCTTCTGGGTGAGGCGGACGCGGGCGGCGTCCACGACCTTCTGCAGGACGACCTTGGCCTCCGCCTTCGTGCGGCGGTCCTCCGTCCACGCCTTGATGTGCTTCTCGACGATGCCGAGGATGACCTTGGTGATGCCCGCCGTCGACAGCTCGTCCTTGGTCTGCGACGTGAACTGGGGCTCCGGGATGCGGACGTGGACGACCGCCGTCATGCCCTCCAGGACGTCGTCCAGGATCGGCGGGTCCTCCTTGGGCTTCAGCAGGCCCCTGGTACGGCCGATCGCGTCCTGGACGGACTTCAGCACGGCGCGCTCGAAGCCCCGGCGGTGCGTGCCGCCGTGCACGTTGCGGATCGTGTTCGTGAAGCACTCGACCGTGCGCTCGTAGCCGGTGCCCCAGCGCAACGCGATCTCGACCTCGGCGTGGCGTTCCACCTTGGACCGCATGACGCCGTTCTCGTCGGCCGCGTTCTCGTGGTAGACCCCGGTGCCCGTGACGAGGAGCGTGCCGGACACCGGCTTCTCGCTCGACGGGGCGAGGTGCTCGACCATGTCGACCAGGCCGCCCGGGTAGTGGAACGTCTCCTCGGAGATCGAGTCGTCGGTGGCGACGCGGAGGACGTAGGTGACGCCGGGCACCAGGAACGCGGTGTTGCGCAACTTCGTGCGGACGCCCTCGACGTCGAGCGCGGCGCCGTTCTCGAAGTAGCGGGCGTCGTACCAGTAGCGGATCGACGTGCCGGTGCGCTTCGTGCGGCCGGTGACGCGCAGGCCCGACTGGCGGGTGAAGGCGGCCTTGGGGCCGGGGCCGTCGAACACGCCGGGGACGCCGTGGGCGAACGACATCTCGTGCGTCTTGCCCTCGCGGCGCACGACGACGTCGAAGCGGTGGGAGAGGGCGTTGACGGCGGACGCGCCGACGCCGTGCAGGCCGCCCGAGGTCTTGTAGCCGGAGCCGCCGAACTTGCCGCCCGCGTGCAGCCGGGTCAGCACGAGCTCGACGCCCGAGAGGCCCGACTTCGCGTGCGTGCCGGTGGGGATGCCCCGACCGTCGTCGTCGACCTGGACGCTGCCGTCGGCGTGCAGGGTGACCACGACCTTGGTGGCGTGGCCCGCCACGCCCTCGTCGGTCGAGTTGTCCACCACCTCGGCGAACAGGTGGTTGATGCCCCTGCTGTCGGTGGACCCGATGTACATGCCGGGGCGCTTGCGTACCGCCTCCAGACCCTCCAGGTGGGTCAGGTCGTCGGCCCCGTACAGGATCTCAGCGGTCACCGGGTCGTTCTCCCCAGGTCGTGGCGTGCGTCGAGCGGGTTCACGGTAACCGAGGAACGCGCGAGCCCGGCCCGGTGCCCGAGGTCCGGGAGGCGTCGGGCGCGCTGCCCGGTGGACCACCCGACAGCGGGAGCCGCCCGGTCGACCGCACACGTCAACGCACGTCCTCGGCTGGTTCATCCTATCGTGATCTTGCCGGAGTCGAACACAAGTTCGAAGATATAACCATGGTCACGTCGTCGCGCGCACCTGGGAGGGCCGGGCCGGGTTCTCGCAGGACGTGCGGAGGGCGCGCGGGAGGGCGCACGGCAGGCGCTGGGCTGCGCGGGGGGTGAGGCGGAGCGGGCGGGCCGCGCAAAGGTAGGGCGCTGCGTGCGGTTAGGCCGTGCGTGTCGGCACGACCGTGTCGGCATGACGGAGGTGGCCGGGTCGGCACCGGATCGGCATGGCCGGGCTGGCGCCAGGCCGGTCTGACCGGGCCGGCACCGGGTCGGTCTGGCCGGCCTGGGAGCGGGGGGCAGCGTCAGCACTGCGGATCTGGGCGCGGTCGATGCGGCGTTGACCGGGCGTTCGGTGCGGTCACCCGAGGCGCGGGGCAGGGGTCGGGGCGGGCGGCGAGCCGGGCGGCGGCGGGCAGTGAAGCAGGCGGCAGTGGGCGGCGGCGGGCGGTGAGGTGGTGGCGGGGTTGGCTCTGCGGGTTCGGGCGGTGTGGTGGCGGGCTTGGGTGGGTGCGGTCCGGCGGCGGGGCTTGGGGCGGTTGGCGCTGGCCTGGGTGGTCGGGGCGGTGGGGGGGTGGGGTGCCTTCCACCGTGCACGCGGTGGTGATGGGGGATGACGTGGTGCGGTCCACCCGTGCCGCGGCGACGTTGGCGGGCGGGACGGGGGTGGTGCGGGGGCTGGTGGTGCACCTGGTCGTGTCGGGCTGGTGGACCGGGGTGCTGGCGCTGGTCGACCAGCGGTGGCCGTTGGACGCCCGGCGGGGCGCGCTGGCCGGCCTGGCGATCGCGGTGATCGACTTGGAGGTGGTCGGGCGGCGGGCGCCGGCGGTCCGGGCATTGCCTCGATGGGGGCAGTGGGCCGACCACGTGGCGTTCGGGGCGCTGGTGGGCGCCCTTGTCGGGTCCACAGTGGACCGTCCCGGCAGGTGGGCCGGACCTCGTCCGGACTGGGTCCGCGTAGAGTGCTGCCGTCCCTCGCGCTGTCGTGCCTGGAGGTGATCGGTCGCCTTGATGTTCCGACGTGCCGCACCGAAGGAGCGTGCCCCGCTGGTGGAACCCGTGGCCGAGCTCGAACCCGCGCCGGCGGCGCCCCCTCCCCCGCCGCCGCCCGCACCCACCGCCCAGTTCTCCGCCTCGTTCGCGGGCGCGACGCTGGTCGTCGGCCCACCGGGCGGCCCGAGCCAGGCCGCGATCGCCCTGGGCCGCAGCCTGCCCGTCGACCGCGGCCGGACGGTCGTCGTGATCGACCCGCCGAACGGCGACGAGACCGCCTTCTGGCCCGCCGTGGCCACCGCGCTGCACGGTCGCGGCCCGGTGCGCCTGATGACGTCCCACTCCGGCTCGATGCGGCCGACCGCGCCCGCCCAGTGGCTCGCCGAACAGCTCCAGGCCGAGGTCGTCGCGCCGGACGGCGCGGTCACCACCGTGCCCGGCGCGGCGTTCGTCGCGGGCAACGGCGGCTACGGCTGCTGGCTGCGCTTCCTGCCCGGCGCCTCCCCCACGCCGATGGGCCGCCGCTTCCCGGTCCCGAACTGGGAGGCCGTCGACCCGAACACCCCGTGGCCGACCGGCGACGTCGGCATCTCCGAGCCGATCCCGGCCGGCGTGTGGCTGCGCGCGCAACGCGCCCCGTTCGACCTGCAGGCGCCGGACGTGCGGGCGGTCGTCGGGCTGCCGTGCCGCGACAACGTGCTGACCGTCGTCATCGGCGGACCGGGCCAGCCCGCCATCCCGATCGACGAGGTGTGCCGGCTGCTCGGCGGCCTGCCCTCGGCGGCGCGGTCGCGGGTCCGGCTCGTCTGGTACGGCGGGGAGCACCAGGCGCAGGCGGTCGCCGACCAGCTCGGCGAGCCGATCTCCCTGTACACGGGCCTGCCGGTGGGGTCGCTGCGCACCGGCGCGGCCGTCGTGGCGGTGAACCCGCGCGGCCAGCAGACGTGGCGGCCGTACGTGACGGAGGTGCGGTACTCCCCGGCGGGCGTGCCGGTCGTCTCGGGCTACCGCGTCCCGGTGCCGAACCTGGTCGAGCGCGGCCCCGGGATCTTCGACCTGGGGGGCGGCGTCGTGCTGGAGGTCGTGCCGTCCGGGCTCTGGGTGCGCGACGCCGAGGACAACGGTCCCGAGGTCCGGTCCCTGCCCGTGGACCCGGAGTGGGCGCGGCTGACCGTCGGCACGCCCGGCCGCACGACCGCGGGCGCGGTCGCCGTGGCGGGCGCGTCGCTGGTCGAACGGCTGGAGCCGGAGGTGCGCCGCCTGCTGAAGGTCGTGTTCTGCGACCCGACGCCGATGCCCCGGCCGCCGGTGGCCGAGGAGGAGCCGCCCCGCGTGACGGTGGACGAGCCGGTGCCGCTCAGCGTGGACGGGCCGCTGCCCGACTCGCCCGCGCCGGTGTGGGGCGAGCAGGTCGGCGACGAGGTCGTCCCGCCCGACCACAGCAGCACCGAGCAGGAACGCGACGCCGTGCGCCGGATGCTCGGCGAGCGGTACGGGACGCACGCGGCGGTGGCGTGCCGGCACATCGCGGAACGCCCGGACGACCCCGAGGCGTTCGAGGCCGTGGTCACGGACCTGGCGGCGGTGTCGGCGTGCCTGCAGCACGACGAGGAGATCGTGGTCGAGGCCCTGCGGTCGGGCAAGCTCGGCCGCCTGTGGCCCTACGCGGCGGCGGTGGTGTCGGGTCTGCGCCGGCTGCCGACGCACCAGGGCGTGACGGTGTGCTGGGGCGACGCGCGCCGGTTCCGCACGGGTGACGTGCTGGTCGAACGCGGCCTGCTCAGCACCGTGGCCGGTCCGGCGGTGCCGGTCGACGGGCGGGTCGAGTTCCTGCTCTGGTCGGTGACCGGCCGGCAGGTGTCCGTGGTCGACTCGTTCGGCAGCGTCCTGCAGGAACGGGTCGTGTTCCCGCCGGGCACGGCGTTCAAGGTGCTCGCGGTCGTGGAGGCCGAGGAGTCCGCGCCGATGCAGGTGATGGCGCAGGAGGTCGTCGGCCGCCACCACGAGCTGCCGCCCGGCGTCCTGGGCAGCCTCGAACGGGCCGCCGTGGCGCTTCGCAACCACGCCCGGGCGACCGCCTGAGCACGGGTCAGTAGGCGACGGCGCGGTCCGCGAAGCGGAGGGCGGGGGCCGCGCCGGCCGACGTCGGGTACGAGATCCGGTCGACCACGCCGTCGGACGTGTACCGCTGGTCCGGTGCGGCGGCGAGCTGGTCGAGCCAGACCGTCGACCCGTACCGGGCCTCGTCGCCGGTCGCGTCCTGCGACCGGATGCGCGGCGTGGCGCCCGGGTCGAAGTCGGCGCGGTACGGGGACAGCGCCGGGCCGGCGCCGACCATCAGCACGCACGCGTACTCGTACGACGTGCCGTCGAACGCCCCGCGCAACGCCAGCGACGCGTTCGTGGGCACCGCGCCGAACGGCAGCGCGAGGCTCGACACGCGGTAGTCCGGGACGGCCTTCTGGATCTCGCGCTGGCCGAGCGCGATCGCCTCCTGCACCTGATGGTCGCCCGCCTGGGCCAGGTTGGTGTGGTCGCGGGTGTGGTTGCCGATCTCGAACCCGTGGTCGCGCAGCCACCGCAGCGCGGCGCCGTCCGGCGAGCCGAACGGGCCGGCGTTGACGTAGAGGCTGGCGACGGGGCGGAAGCCGGGGTGCTTCGCGGCCACGTCGAGCAGGATCGCGATCGCGGTGCCCGGCGCCGGCCGGCCGTCCGGGCCGAGCGCGAACTGGGTCGCGTCGCCGTCGTCGAACGTGAGGACGACGGGGTGCGCGCCGGCCGGGATGTCGATGCGGCCGGTCGCGTACTCGGCGGTCGTCACCGGCACGTACCCCTCGGCGGCGAGCCGTTCCAGCTCGGCGCGGAACGCGGCGGGCGTCCGGTCGTACACCGACGTGGGCTGCTCCACGAGCCGGTGGTACATGAGGATCGGCACCTGCCCCAGCTCGTTCGCCTTCACGGCGGCCGGGTCAGGCGCGGCGGAGGACGACTCCGTGGACGGTGGCGGCGGCGAGGCGGCCGCGCTGAGGGCGGCGGCGGCCAGGTCCGGTGGCTCCGCGGGCTGGGCGCCGCACGCGCAGCACGCGGCCGCGACGAGCGCCACGACGGCCGCGACGGGCCTCGGCGACTCTGTGTTCACAAGGCGATGATTGCGCGTGAGTGGCCTGGCAAAACCGGGGTACACCCCTTCGGATGACCTTGGGTTTGACGGCCGGGGACGCGGCTAGCCGCTGTTTGCTGATGCCACGCCAAGATCGGAGCCGTCCGATGTCGGAGTCACCCCCGAACCCACCTCGCACCGTCAAGCGCGTGCTGATACCCGTGGTCGGCGTCGTGGTCCTGCTGCTGGTGGCAGGGGTCGTCACGACGATCGTCCACAGCCGCGGCACCGGCCTCGCGGTGGCGGAGTTCGGCAACGGGAACGTCGTCACCCCTTCGGGTGTCGAGAGCGTGTCCATCACGACCGCGGACCCCGGTGCGCTGGATCGTGTGACCGTGCACGTTGACGGACAGCCGGTGGAGGCCCGCCGCGCCGACGGCCGGATCACCCTGGCCGGGCTGCGGTTGAGCGAGGGCACGCACACCCTCTCCGTGCGCGCCGCGAACCCGCTGCCGTGGCTGCCCGCCGCCGAGGTCGAGCGCCGGTTCACCGTCGACGCCACCCCGCCCGCGCTCAACGTCGACGTGGTCGAGGCCAAGTCGCCGCGCGGGCCGGTGACCGTGAAGGGCACCGCCGACGGCGCGGACTCGGTGCGGGTCGGCGACCGGCAGGTGCCGGTGAAGGACGGCCGGTTCGAGGCGTCCCTGTCGACGGTGCCGACCAGCCTCCGGGTCGAGGCGAACGACGCCGCCGGCAACGCGAAGCACCACGACGTCGCCGTGCGGGTCACCCACCCCGGCATGCGCGCGGTGCACATGAGCGCGGCGGCCTGGGCGACGGCGTCGTTGCGCGACCCCGTGCTGGCGATGGCGCGCGAGGGCCGCATCGACACCGTGCAGCTCGACATCAAGGACGAGAGCGGCGAGATCGGCTACGACTCGCAGGTGCCGCTGGCCCGGCAGATCGGCGCGAACCGCAACTACTACGACGCCCGCGCGGTGCTCGACCAGCTGCACGGGCTGGGGCTGCGGGTGGTCGGCAGGCTGGTCGCGTTCCGCGACCCGGTGCTGGGCAAGGCGTCGTGGCAGTCCGGCGCGCGCGACCGGGTGTCGCAGAACGCGTCCGGCGGCGCCTGGTCGGCGCACTACGGCCAGTACGCGTTCACGAACTTCGCCAACCCCGAGGTGCGCGAGTACAACATCGCGATCGCCAAGGAGGCGGCGGCGCTCGGCTTCGACGACATCCTGTACGACTACGTGCGCCGGCCGGACGGCCCGATCAGCCAGATGGTGTTCCCCGGCCTGACCACGACGCCCGAGCAGTCGATAGTGGACTTCCTGCGGGACAACCGCGCGGCCGTCCGCCCGCTCGGCGCGTACCTGGGCGCGTCGGTGTTCGGCATCGCCGCGCACAGCCCGACGGACGTGGCGCAGGACATCCCGGCGCTGTCGGCGCACGTCGACTACGTGGCGCCGATGGTCTACCCGTCGCACTGGGGCCCCGGCGAGTACGGCGTGGACAACCCGAACGCCCGGCCGTACGACATCGTGAAGGCGTCGGTCGCCGACTTCGTGCGCCTGACCCAGGGCACCGGCGCGACGGTCATCCCGTGGCTGCAGGCGTTCTCGCTGGGCCACGCCTACGGTCCGGGCGAGGTGAAGGCGCAGACCGCCGCCTCGACGGACGCCGGCGCGCCGTCGTTCCTGCTGTGGAACGCGGCGTGCACCTACGACTCGGCAGGCCTGGAGCCCACATGAGGCCCGCTCCCCTCGTCCCCTACCTGACCGCGCTGTGCCTGGCCACGATGACGGTGGTGGCGCTGGACGCCGCGCTGGCGTCCTGGCCGGCCACCGTGGCACGGCCTGAGGGCGGCACCGCGTCGGCCACGTCGACGCCGGGATCGACGCCGGGATCGGCACCGGGGTCCACGCCCGAGTCGACGCCCCCGGAGCCTCGGTCGGTGGACACGCCCCCGCTCGCGGCGCTGCGGTCCGCCGCCGACCTGCCGCCCGGCCGTCCGTTCCCGCAGCACGGCACGGGCACGTGGCGGGTCGTGCCGCCGCCGTCCGCCGCCGGTGGCACGGGGTTCGCCTACACCGTGGAGGTGGAGGACGGCGTGGCGCTGCCGAACGGCGACGACGCGTTCGCCGCCGTGGTGGACCACGCGTTGCGGCACCCGCGCGGGTGGTCGGTCCGGTACGCGTTCCGGCGGGTCGGCGGCGACGTGGAGCCGGACCTGCGCATCCGGCTGACGTCCCAGCAGACCGCGCGGGCGCTGTGCGGGTTCGAGATGCCGTTCGACACGTCGTGCCGGGTGGGGTCGACGGTCCACCTGAACACGGCGCGCTGGTTCCGGGGCGCGCACACGTACGACGGCGACCTGCGGGACTACCAGGTCTACGCGGTGAACCACGAGGTCGGGCACTTCCTCGGCTTCGGCCACGAGGTGTGCCCCGTCGACGGCGGCCCGGCGCCGCTGATGATGCAGCAGACGCTGAGCACGGACAACGACGAGCTGGCGGCGATCACGGCGGGCAGCGACCAGGGCGTCGTGGTCGTCCCGGACGGCAAGGCGTGCGAGCCGAACCCGTGGCCGTCCTGGTGAGCCGCCCCACGACGACCGGCGCGGTCCGGCCGGGCGCACGCCACCGTCGCGCGGACGCGCCTCCGCGCGACGGTGGCACCGCGGGTCACCTCGCGGCGGACACCTTCGCCCGCTGCTCGGCGACCAGGTCCCGGTACCAGTGGAAGCTCGCCCGCGGGGTGCGGACCAGCGTCTCGTAGTCGACGTGGACCAGCCCGAACCGGTGCTTGTAGCCGTGGGCCCACTCGAAGTTGTCCAGGAACGACCAGACGAAGTAGCCGCGCAGGTCGACGCCCGCGGCGACGGCGTCGCCGGCCGCCGCGAGGTGGGCGCGCAGGTACTCGATGCGGTCCTGGTCGTCGAAGCCCGGCCGGTCCGGGTAGACGCAGCCGTTCTCGGTGACGTACACCGGGGGCAGGTCCGGGTACCGCTCCTTCAGCCCCACCAGCGTCTCGGTCAGCCCGGCGGGCTCCACCGGCCAGTTCATCGCGGTCCGCGGCACGTCCGGCAGGCGGGTGGTGTCGATGCCGATGTCGATCGACGTGCGCGTCGCCGGGTCCGGGTCGCGGTGCGGCGCGTCGGCCACGTGCTGGCGGTAGTAGTAGTTGATGCCCACGTAGTCCAGCGGCGTGGAGATCAGCGCCAGGTCGCCGTCCTTCCGGAACGACAGGTCCGTGACGCCCGCGAACGTCTCGGCGTAGTCCTCCGGGTAGCGGCCGGCGAACAGCGGCTCGGTGAACTGGCGGCGCAGCAGCAGGTCGTGCCGGCGCGCCGCGGCGACGTCCGCCTCGGAGGAGGTCACCGGGGTCGACGGCGACTGGTTGAGCACGATGCCGAACTGGTGGCCCGGCGTGCCTCGCATGGCCTCCACGGCGAGCCCGTGCGCCACCATCAGGTGGTGCGCGGCGGCGAGGGAGCCGTGGCCCTCCCGCGCGCCGGGCGCGTGCCTGCCCTCGCCGTAGCCGACGATCGACGAGACGTACGGCTCGTTGAACGTGGTCCACTTGGACACCCGGTCGCCCAGGGCGTCGTGGACGACGGTGGCGTACTCGGCGAATCGGAGCGCGGTGTCGCGGGACCGCCAGCCGCCGAGCTCCTCGAGCGCCTGCGGCAGGTCCCAGTGGTAGAGGGTGAGGAACGGTTCGATGCCCCGTTCCAGCAGCTGGTCGACGAGCCGGGAGTAGAAGGCGAGGCCGCGGGGCTCGACCCGGCCGGAGCCGGTCGGCTGGACGCGGGGCCACGCCACCGAGAACCGGTAGGCGTCCACGCCCAGCTCGCCGAGCAGCGCCACGTCCTCCGGCATCCGGTGGTAGTGGTCGCACGCGACGGCTCCGGTGTCGCCACCGGCGACCGCACCCGGCACCGCGCCGAACGCGTCCCAGATGGACGGTCCTCTCCCGTCGGCGTCCACGGCACCTTCGATCTGGTAGGCCGATGTGGCGACGCCCCAGCGGAACCCTTGGGGGAAGTCGGTCATCCTTTGAGTGCTCCTTGCATGATGCCGCCGACGATCTGGCGGCCGAACAGGAGGAACACCGCGAGCACCGGCACGGTGCCGATCGTCGCCGCGGTGAGCACGAGGGTGTAGTCGGTGGTGTACCCGCTGGCGAGGGTGGACAACGCGGTCTGCACGGTCGGGTTCTCCGGCGTGAGCACCACCAGGGGCCAGAAGAAGTCGTTCCACGCCTGCATGAAGGTGAACAGGCCGAGGACGGCGGCGGCCGGGCGGGCGGCCGGCAGGACGACGTGCCAGTACAGGCGCAGCGAGCTGCACCCGTCCATGCGCCCGGCCTCCAGCAGCTCGTCGGGCACGGCCCGCTCGAAGTACTGGCGCATGAAGAACACGCCGAACGCGGTGACCAGGCCGGGGACGATGACCGCGTGGATCTCGCCGGCCCAGCCGAAGTCGCTCATCATCATGTAGAGCGGGATGACGCCGAGCTCGGTCGGGACGGCCTGGGTGGCGACCACGAGGAGCATGAGCGCCGACCGGCCGCGGAACCGGAGCTTGGCGAAGGCGAACCCGGCGAGGGTGGAGAAGAACACCACGGACAGCGTGATGGTCCCGGCCACGACCAGCGAGTTCATCATCGCGAGGGCGAAGTCCGACTGGTCGAACACGCGGGCGATGTTGGCGAACAGGTTGCCGCCGGGCACGAGGACCGGCGGCACGCTGTCGACCTTGTCGGGTGTCTGGGAGGACACCACGAGCGACCAGTACACCGGGAACGCGGACCCGGCGATCACCGCGATCAGCGCCGCGTAGGTCCACGGCCCGGGCAGCCGCGCCGCCCGCCGCCGCCGGGGCGGTGGCGACGCGACCGGCGCCGGCCGTTCGAGCAGGCTGGTCATGTGACGGGCCCTTTCAGTCGGTCCGGATGCGGCGGGCGGCCAGGTAGCTCAACCCGGTGATGGCGACGGTGGCGATGACCAGCAGCCACGCGATGGCCGAGGCGTAGCCGAAGTCGAACTTCGCGAAGCCCTGCTCGTAGAGGTAGAGCGCGGCGGTCTGGAACTGCCGGTCGGAGCCGCCGGTCGCGGCGCCCGCGCCGGGGTTGAACAGCAGCGGCTCGGCGAGCAGCCGCATGTTGCCCGCGGTGGCGATCACGGTGGAGAAGATGATCTGCGGGCGCAGCATGGGGACGGTGATCCGCCAGAACTGCTGCCAGCCGCTCGCGCCGTCCAGCCGGGCCGCCTCGTACACGCTGGTCGGGATGGCCTGCATGGACGCCAGGAAGATCAGCGCGTGGTAGCCGGTCCAGCGCCACACCACCATCACGGCGATGGCGGTGTGGGAGCTGGCGGTGCCGGCCTGCCAGTCGATCCGGCCCAGGTCGAACAGGCTCAGCACCCAGTTGATCATGCCGAAGTCCCGGCCGAACAGCTGCGCGAAGATGATCGTCACCGCCGCGACCGAGGTGATGTTCGGCAGCAGCACGCCCATCCGGAAGAACGTCCGGCCGCGCAGCCGCCGGTTGAGCAGCTGCGCGATGCCGAGCGCGAACAGGATCTGCGGGACGGTGGTGAGCAACCACAGGCTGAGCGTGTTGCCCATCGCGTTCCAGAAGTACGGGTCCGCGGTGAGCAGCTGGACGTAGTTGTCGATCCCGATGAACGTCGCCGCGTCGCCGTCGAGCAGGTTGCGGTCCTGCAGCGACACCCACGCGGTGTACAGCAGGGGGAACAGGCCGAACACCGCGAACAGCAGGAAGTACGGCGCGATGTAGGCGTACGGCGCGTACCGGGTGTCCCACCGGTGGCGGCGTTCGCGCCAGTCCGTCTTCATCAGCCCTCGAGCTTCTTCACGTCGCCGACGAACTGCTGCCAGGACTCGTCGGGGCTCTGCTTGCCCTGCTCGACGCGCTGCATGGCGTTGCCCAGCTCGGTCTGCACGTCACCCGCCTTGGGGCCCTGGTACTGCGGCTTCAGCGCGCGGGCGGCGTCGGTGAAGACCCGGCCGACGGGCGCGTTGTTGAAGAACGCGTCCTGCTTCATGGCCACCGACTGCTCGCTGTACAGCTTCGGGGCGGACGGGAGCAGGCCGGCGTTGGCGAAGACCTTGGCCTGCTGCTCGGGCGCGGTGAGCCAGGTGGCCAGCGCGACGGCCTTGTCGACGTTCTTGCCTTGCTTGGGCACGGTCAGGTACGAGCCGCCCCAGTTGCCGCCGCCGCCGGGCACGTTGGCGAGGTCCCACTTGCCCGCGGTGTCGGGCGCCTGGTCCTTGATCTTGGCCATCATCCAGGCGGGGCAGGCGAGCGTGGCGAACTGGCCCTGCTTGAAGCCGGTGTTCCACGCGGGGGTGCTGTGCAGGAGCCCGGCGGACAGGCCGTCGGCGACGCCCTGGGAGACGAGGTCCCAGCCCTTCCTGATGTCGGCGTTCTCGCCGACGACGATCTTGTCGTTCTTGTCGTAGAAGCCGGTGGGCGCCTGGCCGACGATCGCGTTGAGGATGGTCGGGCCGCCGTCGAAGAACTTCGCGCCGGCGGGGGCCTTGGCGGCGAACTGCTTGCCGGTGGCCATGAACTGCTCCCAGGTCGGCCACAGGGCGGAGACCTGGTCGCGCTCGGTCGGCAGGCCGGCGGCCTCGAAGAGGTCGCGGCGGTAGCAGATGGCCAGGCCGCCGATGTCGGTGCCGTAGCCGATCTGCTTGCCGTCCTTGGACAGCGAGGCCTCCCACTTCCAGTCGAGCCAGCGGTCCTTGATGTCGGACTTCAGCTCGACGAACTGACCAGGGTTGGCCTTGAACTGGTTGATGTAGCCGACGTCGACGGCCTCGATGTCCGCGGCGCCGTTGTTGGTGGCGAGGTGGGCGGCGAGGTTCTTGTGGTGGTCGGAGTAGGAGGCGGTCCGGTCGGTGATGTCGACGTCCGGGTGCGCCTTCTCGTACTCCTCGAACAGCTGCTGGTAGCCGAAGTTGCCGAACAGGCCGATGGTGATCCTGGTCTTGCCGTCGCTCGCGCCGGCGCCGCAGCCGACGAGAAGGCTCGCGGCCAGCAGGCCGACGCCCGCCAAGGTCCCGGTTCGTCTCATTTCACGGCTCCCTTTCCGTTTACGGGCACGCCGGACACGCACAAGGTCGATCCGGGGGTTTCCGGCGAATTCGGCCGAGGTTCGCGTCCGGCCGGTGTGGTGTACATGACAGCTCCGGACCACGACACCGTCAAGTAACGAACCGATAACCTGGCCGTTCCACGCCTCCGGCGTTTTCGCAGGTGATACCGTGTCCACCCAGGTCAGGGTGCGCTCCCAGAAGGTCTGTAAGCGGTTACAAAGAAAGGGGCGGCAGATGACCACGATCCGCGAGATCGCCCAGCTGTGCGGGGTCTCCGTGGCGACCGTTTCACGCGTTTTCAACCAGCCGCTGACGGTCAGCAAGGAAAAGCGCGAAGTGGTCGAGCGGGTGGCCCGCGAGCTGGACTACCGGCCGAACGAGTCGGCGCGGGCGCTCGCCACCAAGCGCTCCGGGCTGATCGGACTGGTGTGGGACACCGACCACCGCAGGCCCGGCTGGCGGCACCCGTACCTGCAGGAGTTGCTGATCGGGTTGAAGTCGGCGCTGAGCGCGCACGGGTACCACCTGCTGATGCTCGCCACGAGCGGTTCGGCGGCGTTGCGCGCGGTCGGCGCGTCGCTGGCCGACCCGGTGGCGTACGTGAACATGACCCGGCGGCACCACCTCGGCGGGCTGGTGCTCATCGACAGCGGGTCGGACGCGCCGGCCTTCGCCGCGTTCGCCCAGTCCGGGCTGCCGTGCGTGGCGGTGGACGTCGAGGTCGACGGGCCACGGGCGACGTACGTGACGTCGGACAACGTCGGCGGCGCGGTGCAAGCGGTGCGGCACCTCGTGGTCGCGGGGCACCGCCGGATCGCCACCGTCACCGGTCCGCGGGCCAACCGCCCCGCCGCCGACCGCCTGCGCGGCTACCGCTCCGCGATGGCCGAGGCCGGGCTGCCGACACCGCCGGAGTACGTGGTGGAGGGCGACTACTACCGGCCGAGCGGGCAGGCGGCGACGCGGTCGCTGATCGCCCTGCCGGAGCCGCCGACGGCGGTGTTCTGCGCGAGCGACGAGATGGCCGTGGGCGCGCTGCTGGCCGCCCGCCACGCCGGGCTGCGGGTGCCGGACGACCTGGCCGTGGTGGGGTTCGACGACATCGAGCTCGCCGCGCTGGTGGACCCGCCGCTGACGACGTTGGCGCAGGACAAGGCCGGGATCGGGGTGGCGGCGGCGCGGGCCGTGCTGACCATGGTGCACGGCGGCGAGAAGCCGGAGCCCGCGTTCCTGCCGACCAAGCTCGTGGTGCGCTCCTCCAGCGGGTGAGCGGACCGGCGCGATTGGCGCGGGTGAGCGGGCCGGCGCGTCAGCACGTGTCCGGCGGCCGGCTGCGCGGCGGGCCGAACTCCAGGCGCAGCGAGTCGGTGCGCGGCACGACGAAGGCGGTGCCGGAGGACGACCGCCACGTCGCGGGCAGGAACACGTACTGGCCGCCGGACTGGAGCAGCAGCTTCAGGCCGTCGTAGCGGTACCGGTACGACGAGTCGGGCTGCGCGCAGACGACCTCCCGCACTCCCCCGCCGGCCAGGCTCAGGCTCTCCTTGCTGTAGACGACCACGCCGGCCATGTCCGGTATCCGGGCCTCGACCTCGAACCCGCGCCGGGTGCCGACCGAGCCGGAGTAGTCGCCGACGGACCAGAACAACCCGATGCTCACCAGCAGGAACGCGGCGACCGACTCCACGACCCCGAGGTTCCCGCCTCGGCGTCCGCGTCCCGCGCCGACGCTCCACCGCCGCCACGCGAAGGCCAGCAGGACGATGCCGACCGCGAAGCCGAGCCCCGGCAGGCCCGGGAAGACGCGGTACGGCTCCGGGTTGACGGTGATCGGCACCGTCACCCCGAGCAGGCCCAGCCCGAGCACCGCGGCGACCGGGGTGCAGACCCGGAGGAACGCCGCCCAGCCCTTGGCGGACATCCGCGCCCTCAGGTACCGGACGGCGAACGTGACGGCGAGGACCGCGATCGCGACCGCCGCCAGCGGCACGAACAGGCCGTCCGCGCCCCGGGCCAGGATCTCGTCGGTGGTCTGGCCGAGCAGCGTGTAGTGGACGCGGAAGTGGGTGAAGAAGACCTGCGTCGCCACCAGGCCGAAGAAGTACAGCAGGGCCGTCAGCAGGGTCGTGTTCGCGACCACGGAGGCCACGATCCGGAGCGCCCGCGCCGGTCCCGACTGCGTCTCGTCGGCCACCGGCGGGGTGGCCGGGGCCGACGTCCGACGCGTGCCCACGGCGCTCATCGCGCTCACCCGCCCCCGACGGTCGACTCGGCGGTCTCCTCCGACGTCACGCCATCGGTGGGGCCGCCAGTCGTGGGGCCCTCCGGATCCGGGGTGTCGGGTGGCGGCTCGTCCGGCGGGACCGCGGCGCCGTCCCCTTCGCACGGCGTCCCGAGGTCGATGTGGACCGTGCCGCCGGGCAGGACCGGCGAGGGGGTGATCCGCGTGATGCAACCGCCGCCGGCCCGCGGCCGGATGAGGACCCGGACCCCGCAGAGGCCCGCGCCGCACTGTTCCCCGATCTGTCCCTCGATCGTTTCCTTGGCGGTCTTCGGGGTCGCGCCGAGAAGGGTGTGGTCGTATTTGATCGGACTTCCGGGAACACCCGGCAACGGGGCCCGCCCCGCCGTGCCCGGCTCGGGGTTCCGCTGTTCCGGAGTGGCCTCGCCGGCGCCCGGAACGGCCTCGCCCGGCGGTTCCGCGCCGGCGGTCGGGTCATTTCCCGGTTCCGTCCGGGTGTCCGGCTGACCGGCCGTGACCTGCGGTGACGGCGACCTGGCCGGATCGTCGACGCACCCGGCGGCCACTGTGCAGATGAGGATCACGAATGATCCCGCGACCGACCATCGCATGGGATGTCACCGCCCCTGTTCCTCGCTGCGGTTTCACCCACAAAGAGGTTCGGGAACGCGGCTCGGATACGTCGCGGCGAAAAATCCGCGACCAGACCGGAAACCCGCCTCACGGCGAGGCGGGTTTCCGGGCAGAACGATCAGAACTCGTTGTCGGGCGTCCGGGCGGCACCGGCGACCGAGCCGCCGCCCTCGTCGGCGGACTGCCCGCGGCTCGCGGCCTCGGCGCGCGTCTCGGACTCGATGTCCCCGCCGCTGTCCAGGCTCACCACGCCCTCCTCGGGGATGACCTGGTCGCGGTCCGGCTCCTCCGCCGTCACGTCGGGCTGCTCCTCGCTCAGGCGCTCGTCCAGCGGCCGCGGGTGGGACTCCTCGTACGGCGTCATGCCGTACTTGTCCACGCCGCTCCAGTGCTCCGGCGGGTCCATCCCCGCCTCCAGCGGGTCCTGCCGGAGCCTGTCCTCGTCCAAGTCCTCGGCAGCGCTCAGGCCCGCGGCGTCGGTCTCCACCGCGTCGGGCGATCCCCCGTCGTCCTGGGGCGCTGCGTACCCCTGCAAGTCATCCGAACTCATGCCGGCGGTGTACCCGGTGTGGCGCGGCCGAACCGCTTTCCTCACGGTTGGAAGACCGCACGCACGCAGTCGTCCTCCTTCTCCTTGAACAACCGGTAGCCACGCGCGCCCTCCTCCAGCGGCAGGACGTGGGTGGCCAGGTGGGCGGTCGTCAGCTCACCGGACGCGATGCGGTCGAGCAGCATGGGGATGTAGCGCTGCCCGTGCTGCTGGGCGCCGCGCAGGGTGAGGCCCTTGTTCATCACCGCGCCGAGCGGGAACTTGTCGACGAAACCGCTGAAAACACCGAGCACGAACACCGTTCCGCCCTTGCGGCAGTTGTGGATCGCCTCGCGCACCGCGATCGGCCGGTCCGTTTCCAGCTTCAGCTTGCTCTTGACCTGGTCGTACGCGTGCTGCGGGCCGTAGCTGTGCGCTTCGCAGCCCACGGCCTCGATGCACACGTCCGGGCCTCGGCCACCGGTCATCTCGCGCAGCGCTGCGCCGATGTCGACGTGCTCGTAGTTCAGCGTCTCCAGCCCGAAGACCTGCTCCGCCTGGCGCAGCCGGTAGTCGAACCGGTCGACCACGACGACGCGCTCCGCGCCGAGCAACTGCGCCGAGCGGGCCGCCATCTGACCCACCGCGCCGCTGCCCCAGACCGCGACGACGTCACCCGCCCGCACCCCGCCGAGGTCCGCGCCCATCCACCCGGTGGGCGCCGAGTCGGAGGCGAACACCGCGCTCAGGTCGTCCACCGCGTCCGGGATCGGGATGGCGTTGTAGTCCGCGAACGGCACGCGCACGTACTCGGCGTGGCTGCCCTTGTAGCCGCCCATGGCGTGGGAGTAGCCGAAGATCCCGCCCGGATCGGCGCCCCACAGCGCCTGCGTGATGCCGGGGTTGGTGTTGGTGTTGTCGCAGAGCGACCACAGGTCGTTGCGGCAGTACCAGCACTGCCCGCAGCCGATGAACGACGCCACGACGACCCGGTCGCCGGGCTTGTGGCGGGTCACGTCGGGCCCGACCTCGACCACCTCGCCCATGAACTCGTGGCCGATGACGTCACCGGCCTGCATGAACGGGATGTGCCCGGTGAGCAGGTGCAGGTCCGAACCGCACGCGGTGCTCAGCCGCACCTTCAGGATCAGGTCCCCGCGGTTGAGGATCCTCGGGTCGGGCACGTCCTGCACCCGCACGTCGTTGATGCCTTCCCAGCACATCGCCCTCACAGCCGACCCTCCCCCGCGGACTTGCCGATCACCATGCGCAGCACCTTGCCCGCCGGCCCGGGGTGGGTGGTGGACGGGGTGTCCGGTTCGATGACCGTGCCGGTCTCCAGCACGGACTTGGCCTTCCGCAGCGCCACGCGCAGGTCTTCGCGCGACACCTCGCCGCCGTCCTTCGGCCGTGCCATCACCTCGGTGCCCCGGTCGCCGGGAGCGGTGCGGAAGCGGACGTCGATGCCCTCGCGCAACCGCTGCAACGGGTCCGGCAACGCCTCCGCGCCCGCCACCGCGTCCAGCGGGCGGTCAACCGTCACGGCCAGCCAGTGGTCGGACCGGCCGCGGTGGAGCTCGCGCCGGCGTGCCGTCATCCGCCGGCCCACCGCCACGGCCGCGCCGACTCCCGTGACGGCGATGGCCTTCATCGTTCCGTTCATCGCTGTGCCTCTCGTGGTCGGGAGCCAGCGGATACCCCCGACACGGCGACTAATCCGCGGTTGGTCCGGATTCACCGGCGCGGCCGGTGCGGCGGATCGGAGCGCGGGTCGCGGCCCGGTGACGGCGGCGAGCAGCCGGCCCGCCGCCGTCCGACCACCTCAGACGTTGCGCCGGTACTGGCCGCCCACCTCGAAGAACGCCTCGGTGATCTGGCCCAGCGTGCACACCCGGGCCGCGTCCATGAGCACGTCGAACACGTTCTCCCCGGACGCCGCGGCCTCCTTCAGCCGCCGCAGGGCGGGCTCGGCCTCGGCGGCGTGCGCCGCGGCGAAGGCCCGCGTCCGCTCGACCTGCGACCGCTTCTCCTCCTCGGTCGCACGGGCCAGCTCGATGGACACCTGCTCGCGCTTGCCGTCCTCGGGCAGGAACGTGTTCACGCCGATCAGCGGCAGCGAGCCGTCGTGCTTGCGCTGCTCGTACAGCATCGACTCGTCCTGGATGCGGCCGCGCTGGTAGCCCGTCTCCATCGCGCCGAGCACGCCGCCGCGCTCGGAGAGCCGGTCGAACTCGGCCAGCACGGCCTCCTCGACCAGGTCGGTCAGCTCCTCGATGACGAACGAGCCCTGCAGCGGGTTCTCGTTCGCCGACAGGCCCCACTCCTTGTTGATGATCAGCTGGATGGCCATCGCGCGGCGCACCGACGACTCGGTCGGCGTGGTGATCGCCTCGTCGTAGGCGTTGGTGTGCAGGGAGTTCGTGTTGTCGTAGAGCGCGCACAACGCCTGGAGCGTGGTGCGGATGTCGTTGAAGTCCATCTCCTGCGCGTGCAGCGACCGGCCGGACGTCTGCACGTGGTACTTGAACTTCTGCGACCGCTCGTTGGCGCCGTAGCGGTCCCGCATGGCGATGGCCCAGATGCGCCGCGCCACCCGGCCGATCACGCTGTACTCGGCGTCCATGCCGTTGGAGAAGAAGAACGACAGGTTGGGCGCGAAGTCGTCGACGTCCATGCCGCGCGCCAGGTACGACTCGACGTAGGTGAACCCGTTGGCCAGCGTGAAGGCCAGCTGGCTGATGGGGTTCGCCCCCGCCTCGGCGATGTGGTAGCCCGAGATCGACACCGAGTAGAAGTTGCGGACCTTCTGCCGGATGAACCACTCCTGGATGTCGGCCATCATCCGCAGCGAGAACTCGGTGGAGAAGATGCAGGTGTTCTGCCCCTGGTCCTCCTTGAGGATGTCCGCCTGCACGGTGCCGCGCACGGTGGAGAGCGCCCACGCCCTCAGCTGCGCCGCCTCGTCCTCGGACGGCTCGCGTCCGTGCTCGGCGCGGAACTTGTCGACCTGCTGGTCGATCACCGTGTTGAGGAAGAACGCGAGGATCGTCGGCGCGGGGCCGTTGATGGTCATCGACACCGACGTGCTCGGCGCGGTCAGGTCGAAGCCGTCGTAGAGCGCCTTCATGTCGTCCAGCGTCGCGATGGACACGCCGGACGTGCCGATCTTGCCGTAGACGTCCGGCGGGGTGTCGGGGTCGCGGCCGTAGAGCGTCACCGAGTCGAACGCGGTGGACAGGCGGGTCGCCTCCGAGCCCTTCGACAGGTACTTGAACCGGCGGTTGGTGCGGAACGCGTCGCCCTCGCCCGCGAACATCCGCGCCGGGTCCTCGCCGTCCCGCTTGAACGGGAAGACGCCCGCCGTGTACGGGAAGCGGCCGGGCAGGTTCTCCTTGCGCAGGAACCGCAGCAGCGTGCCGTCGTCGTCGTAGCGCGGCAGCGACACGCGGCGCACCTGGTTGCCGGACAACGTCTCGCGGGTCAGCTTGGTGTGGATCTCCTTGTCCCGCACCTTGACGACCAGCTCGTCGCCGCTGTAGTCCTCCACGACCTGCGGCCACGTGGCCAGCAGCTCGGCCGACACGGCGTCGACCCGCTTCTCCGCGGACTCCAGCAGGGACGTGATCGCCGCCGTGTCGTGCCCGGCGGACTCCAGCTCGGCGCGCGCCGCCCGCAGGTGCGCGGCCCGGCGCACGGCGTCCACGTGCGTCTCGGTGGCGCGGTGGTAGCCGCGGACCGTCTCGGCGATCTCGGCGAGGTACCGGACGCGCGTCGCGGGCACCACGGTCGCCGCCGACGTCGACACCTTGCCCGTCACGACCGGCAGCGCGCCTTCGGCCACGTCCAGCCCGCGCCCGGCCAGCTCGTCGCGCAGGTGCTGGTACAGGGCGGTCACGCCGTCGTCGTTGAACGTCGCCGCGGACGTGCCGAAGACCGGCATGTCCTCCCACGACGCCCCGAACGCCTCCCGGTTGCGGACGAGCTGGCGGGCCACGTCGCGGCGGGCGTCCTCCGCGCCGCGGCGCTCGAACTTGTTGATCGCCACCGCGTCGGCGTAGTCCAGCATGTCGATCTTCTCCAGCTGCGACGCGGCGCCGAACTCCGGCGTCATCACGTACAGCGAGAGGTCGACGAACGGCACGATCGCCGCGTCGCCCTGGCCGATGCCGGGCGTCTCCACGACGACCAGGTCGAACCCGGCCGCCCGGCACGCCAGGATCGCGTCGCCGAGGCCGTCCGGGACCTCCGAGCCCGCCCGGCGGGTGGCCAGGGAGCGGAAGTACACCCGGTCGCCGTCGAGGCAGTTCATCCGGATGCGGTCGCCGAGCAGCGCGCCGCCGCCGCGGCGGCGGGTGGGGTCGACGGCCAGCACGGCGATCCGCAGCTTGTCCTGCTGGTCGAGCCGGAACCGGCGGACCAGCTCGTCGGTCAGCGAGGACTTGCCGGAGCCGCCGGTGCCGGTGATGCCCAGCACCGGGGCGGTCGTGGACGCGGCGGCGGCCACCATTCGCTCGCGCACGTCGGCGGGCAGCGCGCCGGCCTCGATGAGCGTGATGGCGCGGGCCAGGACGTCCTCGCTGCCGGTGAACAGGCCGTCCCACGACGACGGCGCGCGCTCGGCCAGCGGGTGGTCGCACGCCTCCACCATCGTGTTGATCATGCGGGCGAGGCCGAGCTCCTGGCCGTCGGCCGGGGAGAAGATGCGCGCGACGCCGCGCGAGTGCAGCAGCTCGATCTCCTCGGGCACGATGACGCCGCCACCGCCGCCGAAGACCTTGATGTGCCCGGCGCCGCGCTCGTTCAGCAGCTCCACCAGGTAGCTGAAGTACTCGACGTGGCCGCCCTGGTAGGCGCTGATGGCGATGCCCTGGACGTCCTCCTGCACGGCCGCGGCGACGACCTCGCGCACGGACCGGTTGTGGCCGAGGTGCACGACCTCGGCGCCCTGCGCCTGGAGGATGCGGCGCATGATGTTGATCGCGGCGTCGTGCCCGTCGAACAGGCTGGCCGCGGTGACGAAGCGGACCGGGTGTTGCGGCGCGTGCAGCGGGCTGGCGGCGGTCACGACGGCTCCTTCGGCATCGAGGACTCCCACCAGATTACTAGGACATCCAACTATCGGACGTCAGGGCCGACTGTGTGCCGGATCACCCGCCGCTCACGCCCCGGCGGCCGGCGCCCGGCACAGGCAGCTCGCGCACGCCTCCACGAACACGCGGACGGCGGGCCGCTGGTCGCCCGTGCGCCACACCACGGCCAGCGAGCTGGGCGACAGGCCCGTCACGGGCCGGTAGACCACGTCGTCCAGCGGGTTGGCCTCGGCGTTGCCCGCCGACACCAGGACCACGCCCAGGCCCGACCCCACGGCCTCGAACACCTCGTCCGACGTCGCCGCCTCCGCCACGACCCGCGCGGGGCGGCTGCGGTGGTCCAGGGCCAGCCAGAAGTCGCGCAGCGGGCCCGCGTCCGCCGGCAGGGCGATGAACGGCTCGTCAGCCAGTTCCGCGAACGCCACCTCGGCGTGCGCGGCGAGCCGGTGCCGCCGGGGCAGGGCGACCCACCGGTCCTCGTTCGCCACCACGCGCCACGACAGCTCGCCCGAATCGGGCACCGGGAGCCACGCCACGGCCACGTCGACCTCGCCGTCGCGCAACCCCGCCGTCGGGTCGTTCCAGGGCACCTGGCGGAACTGGAGCCGCCAGCCGGGCAGCAGCTCCGCCATGCGCTCGGTCACCGACGGGATGAGGCCGCGGCCGATGCGGGTCTGGAAGCCGACGCGCAACGCCGGTTCGGGGCCCGCCGCCGCGAGCACCAGGGCCCGCCGCGTGTTGTCCCACTCCTCCACCAGCGCGCGGGCGCGCGGCAGCAGGTCGTGGCCGGCGGGCGTCAGCACCACCGTCCGCTTGTCGCGCTCGAAGAGCTTGACCCGCAGTGACGATTCGAGCTGGCGGATCTGCTTGCTCAGGGCCGGCTGCGAGATGAACAGCCGTTCCCGGGCAGCCCTCGTGAAGCTGAGTTCTTCGGCGACCGCGACGAAGTACCGCAGATCACGGACATGGACGTCCATAACCAGGGGTTATATCACCGGATCTTGGACGAACGACAGGCGTCGGGCCACGATGGGTACGTGGAACCAGGCCCGCCTTCCCCAGGGGTGGGCCCCGGCTCCTCAGCGCCGCCGACCCCGCACAGGTCAGGCCGGCGCGGGAGCGCCTCGCCGGGCCTCCGCCCCGACCGCGTCCTCGGACGCGCGGTCGGGCAGGAGGAGTTCCACGAGGTCACGCGCCTGTCGGGCCGGCCCGTCGATGCCGAGCGCCTGCACGGACGCGTAGACGCCCTCCATGACCAGCGCCAGCTGGTCGGCGAGCGCGTCCGGTTCGGCCACGCCCAGCTGCCCGGCCAGCTCGCCGAACCGGGCGCGCATCCACGCCTTCGTGGCCACCGCGTTGCGGTGCGCCGGCAGTTCGGGGTCGGGGAACTCGGCCAGGGCCATGAGGAACGGGCAGCCGCGGCAGACCGCGGGGTCCACCTGGACGATCAGCTCGTCGAACGCGGCGAGGATGCGGTCCCGGGGGTCCCGGCCGTCGTCCTTCGTCGCTTCGGAGAACCACGCGCGGTAGTAGTGGTCGGCGCGCTCGACGTAGGCGCCGACGAGGTCGTCCTTGGACCGGAACAGCCGGTACAGGGTGGTCGGGGCGACGCCCGCCTCCGCCGCGACGCGGTCGACGCCGATCGCGTGGATGCCGTTCCAGTAGAACAGCTCGTGGGCGATGCCGAGCACGTGCTCGCGGGTCTGCGCGGCGGAACGGCGCACGGCGACCTCCGGGTGCGGTTCGTTCGGGATCGTTCCCTGTCGTCGCCACCCAAACTAGCACCGCCGCTGCCGGGGAAGTGGAACGACGCTGGTCCACTCCCCCGTCCGTCACGCGTGCGGCCGCAGCAGCCGTTCTTCGCGGTAGCCCGCGCGCTCGGTGCCCTTCAGCAGGCCGTACGCGTGGGCGGCGGACACCAGCGTGACGTGGTGGTGCCAGCCCTGGAACGACCTGCCCTCGAAGTGGCGCAGCCCGAACTCCTCGGTCAGCCGGGTCACCTGGCCCTCGACCTCGCCGCGCACGCGCAGCAGGCCCACCAGCTCCCGGATGCCGCCCGCGCCGAGGTTGGTCGTCCAGACCGCCCGCGGCCGGGCCTGGCCCGCGGGCCACTCGGCGACGACGTGGCGCAGCCTCGGCACGCGGCCGGGCCTGCCGTCCGGCGCCGCGGCCTGGCCCATGAGGGTCGCGACCACGAAGTCGGACGTGGTGACGGCGCCGGTGGCCTCGTCCCGCCAGGACAGCGTGGTCCGGCCGCGCCGGGCCGCCGCCGCCACCAGCTGGCCGATGGTGCGCGGCTGGTTCTGCGCGCCGACCAGGTTGACCGGCAGCACGGGCGTGCTCGTGGAGACCTGGGCCAGGTAGCCCATCCCCCGCTCTTCGAGGCCGCCGAGCAGCGGGAACACGCTCTGGTCGCTGCTGAGGTCGACGACGACCGGGGCGGCGGGCAACCCCCAGTTGCCCGTCATCTCGTCGAAGGCGTCCAGCAGGTACTGCCACGCCGGCTTGGACCGCTCGTCGTCGGGCACGCGGGTCTTCGCGCGCCGTTCCACGTCGGTGTCCCACGCCTTCGGCATGACCAGCCGCCAGTTGACCGGGACGGCGCCCGGGTCGCCCGCCAGGAACACGCCGAACGCGCGCTGGCAGTTGAGCATCCGGCCGGCGGTCGGCGCGTACTGCCGGGCCACCGCGACGGAGTTGTCGCCGTTCTTCGGGAACACGACCTCCCGCACGACCCACGCCCGGGGGCGCATGGCCTGGTTGGCCTGCTCGGCCAACCGCCGGCGCACCGGAGCCCACGCCCACGGGCTCTGGTTCACGAACTGCTGCAACGACTGGTCGGCGTCCCGGCCGACGACCAGCTCCGAGATCCGCCGGATCGACTTGCGACCCGGTACGACGAGCAGGCCCCTGACGTAGGCCTCGGCCCAGCGGCGCTGGTCGGACCTCCCCAGCGTCACGAACAGCTCGTCGCAGAACTCGGACAGAGTAGATAAGTCGGAAGGATCAGCCCCAGCTGACGCCTCTTCGTACATGTGCACGGATCGTTCCCCTCCAGCATTCGGACAGCCGCAAGGCAAGCCTTGCGGGGCTCGTCTTGTCACACTTCGTCTGAGCAAGGCACAGCACATTCCGAAGGAGATCTTCGCGACATCACCGATTTCCGCCCGCCGTGCGGCCGAACTCACCGCGACCCGGTGACCCCAGTGCCACCGGCCCTGCGTTTCCCCACGGCGGGGGAGCCCCCCGTCAAGATCGCCCCAGTTCCCCAGAAACCGGCCCGCACTGGCCGGTGTCCACGGATCGGGTACCCGCCCCGTGGACGATCACAGATTTTCAAGCTACCGGACGAATGTCTAGACTTGACTTGTGGTGGCATTCCCAGTTCCAGCACTCGACACGGACTTCCGAACCCGAGATTGATCCGTTCGGCACGCACAACTACGTCGAGCGGGCCACCTTCGTCGCGTAACCGCGCCGAAACGGACATTTAGCCGCGTCCCGCGGACGGGACCGGAACTAATACAACTTGCAACTTTCCCGATTTTAACGAATCGGGTTCATCTTTCCACGGGCCCGGCACGTGAAGCCGGACGCCCGTCCCCGAGTGAACGTCCGCGCGGTGATGTCGCGCGGACCGCGGGGACGCCGGCGCCACGCGCCACACCCTTCATGACGGCAGTCGTGGGCACCGGCTCTCCTTCGTTCCCCTGTGCTGCTCGGCCAACCGCGATGCGCAGTCGACGCTATCGAGATCCTGTGACGCAAGCATTAATCCACAACCGCGGCGGCAGGGCCGGTGATCGTACGCATCAGCTTTCCCGATGGCGGGACGGAGAGCCCGTGTACTTCGTCAAGTCGGGCTCACCCGGCGAGGTGCAGGACCACCCCGGCCGAGTCGAACTCCGGCGAGTCGAGCGGCACGAGGCGCAATTCCCGCACGCCGAGCTCGGGGTGCCGGAACCGACACGTCCGGGAACGGCGTTCGCGGACGATCTGCTCATCCCACCACTGCCGGAACTGCGGACTGGCTTCGGCCATCTCCCGGGCGCGCCGCGCGAACTCCTCGTCGCCCGGCCACTTCGCCGCCTCCGCCCGCCAGGCCGCCACCGCGTCGCGCGCCTCGCGTTCCCAGTCCGGCAGGCGCAGCCGCGCCACCGGCGACGTCAGCAGCCACACCACGACGTTGCGCTCGCGCTCCGGCAGCCGGTCCCAGTCGTCGTACCAGCGGGTGGACGCGGGATTCCAGGCCAGGAGGTCGCCGTGCCTGCTCACCCCGAACAGGGGGTACGGGTGCTCCTCCGCGGCCGCCACCACGTGCTTGATCAGGTCGGCCGACGACGACTCGCCCGACAGCGGCAGCGGCTCCGCGACGTGCCCGTACGCCAGGGTGTGCACGTACCGGCGCTCGTCCTCGGTGAGGCACAGGACGCGCGCGAGGCTGTCCACCACCTCACGCGACGGCCTGATGTCCCGGCCCTGTTCGAGGTAGGTGTACCAGGTCGGGCTGACCCCGGCGAGCACGGCCACCTCGTCCCGGCGCAGCCCGAGCGACCGCCGGCGCGGACCCGTCGGGAACCCGACGTCCGCGGGGTGGAGCCGTTCCCTGTGGCTGCGCAGGAACCGGCCCAGCTCGTCGCGACTGCTGCTGCTCGACTTCACCTGTTGCTCCTCCCCCGACGGCGCCCCGCGTGCCCGGCGCGGGGCCGCGAAAACGGGGGCGGACAGCGCGAAACCCCCACGGGTTCCGTTTCTGATCTCGAAACGCCGTGAGGGCTCCGTCGGACATGCTCAGCGATTAGCTGGTGTGGTTGTACTGGTAGGACGAGTCCGCCGCGTGATCCGCGGGGAATTCCGTCACCACCTTGTCGGTCACGTGGATGTTCACCATCCGCGCGTTGCCCGGCCCGAGGTTCGTGAACGCGTGCGGCACGCCGGTGCGGACGATGAGCACGTCCTCGGGGCCCGCTTCGCGGACCTCGCCGTCGGCCTCGACGCTGACCCGGCCCTCGATGATGATGAAGATCTCGTCGTAGGGGTGGCTGTGCCGGCGCGGGCCCTTCCCGACGGCCACGTCGACGATGAACGCCGACGACGTGGTGCCGTGCGCGCTGCCGTCGAAGATGTGGGCAGCCACCTCACCGTCGATCTGCACGGTGGGCAGGCTGTCCTTCTTCACGACCTCCATGTGGTGCTCCTTCTTTCCGGTGGGGTCGACTTCCCGGTGGTCCGGCGGTTCAGAGCCGGAACAGGCCGGGGTCCGACACGACGACGTCCAGCAGGACGGGACCGTCGGCGGTCAGCGCCTTGCGCAGTGCAGCCTGCAGCTGCTCGGGGGTCTCCACGCGCTCGCCCGAGATGCCGAAACCGCGGGCCAGGCCCGCCATGTCGACGCCGCTCAGGTCCCAGCCCTCCTGCCAGGCCTTCTGGCTGGTGTCGTCGAGGTAGTACTTCAGCGACAGGTAGCCGGAGTTGTTCGGGATCACGAAGGTCACCGGCAGGTTGTACTTACCGGCCGTCCACAGCGCCTGGATCGTGTACTGCGCCGAGCCCTCGCCGACCACGACCACGGTCCGCACGTCGGGCCGGGCCACGGCGTAGCCGACGGCGCCCGCGAACGGGAAGCCGAGCGCGCCGGAGGCGGTGGCGTAGTAGCCGTTGTCCGGGCCGAGCGGGATCTGCTCGTGGAACGGCGCGCGGCCGATCGGCAGCTCCTCGAACACCTGCGCGTCCGTGGGCAGCTCCTGCGACAGCACGTGGAACAGGTACGGCTCGGTGATCGGGGTGGACGCCTCGGGGGTGGGGATGGGCTCGCTCAGCGGCGGCAGCGCGAGGCGCTGGCGCTGCGGGAGCAGCGACACCAGGCCGCGCACGAACGCCGCGGGCGGGGTGACGTAGGCGGAGCCGGCCATGGACCAGGCGGCGGCCTCGGGGTCGTCGGTGATGTGGATGAAGTTGGTGTTCTCGGGCAGCTTCGGCGCGTCGCTGGTGTCCACCGGGGCGGGCGCGGTGGAGAACAGGTCCGCGGTGGTGAACAGGGTGAACGTGGGGCTGCCCAGCACGATGACCACGTCGTGGTCGGCGAGCTTGGCGTTGATCAGCTCGGGCAGGGGCGCGAGCACGCCGCCGAACAGCGGGTGGTTCTCCGGGAACGCGCCGCGCGGCCACACCGGGCTGCCGTAGACGCGGGCGTTGAGCCGCTCGGCCATCTTGATCAGGTCGCGGCGGGCGCCGCCGATCTCCACGCCGGGGCCGGCCACGATGGCCGGGTTGGCGGCGGAGTTCAGCGCGTCCGCCACGTCGGCGAGCACCTGCGGGTCGGGCACGACGGCGGCCTGGACCAGCCGCGTCTTGTAGGGGGTGGAGTTGGCCGGGCGGATCCAGTCGTCCTCCGGCACGCCGACGTACACCGGGCCCTGGGGCGCCTGCTTGGCGATGTGGTACGCCTTCTCGATCAGCGCGGGCACGTCCTGCGGGCGGGCCGCCTCCGCCGCCCACTTGATGTACGGCTGGGGCAGCTGCGTGGCGCTGGGCGCGTTGAGGAACGGCGCGCCCTGCTGGAGCTTGCGGGCCTGGAGGCCGCCGATGATCACCATCGGGGTGTGCGCGCTGGCCGCGGTGTAGATGGAACCCATCGCGTTGCCGGTGCCGGGACCGCCGTTGATCACGACGAGGGACGGCTCGCCGGTGGCCTGGGCGTAGCCGTCGGCCATGCCGACGACGGTCGCCTCCTGCAGGCCCATGATGAACCGGAAGTCGTCCGGCCACTGCTCGAACAGCTTCATCTCGGTGTGGCTGGGATTGCTGAAAACGGTCGTGAGACCGAGTTGCCGGAATACCTCCAGCGTGTCTTCCCGAACGGTGCGGGAATTCGTGCCATCCGCGCTCACGGTCAACTCACTCCTGTAGTGGGTTCGACGACGATTTCTGCCGACTGTGGTCGCAATGCTGCGACCGGCGCACGCCGTGCGACAAGGCAAGTGCCGTGGTCAGAAGGCACTTCGTGAGCTGTCGTGGTGACCTCACGCAGTCATGCCGGGCGCTCTGACGCGCCTTGTCGGCGCATCGGGCACGTGAACTACTGAATGCGCGCCCGGCACCTCGACGGCGGGCAACCGATGCGACGGATCGTCATTTCACCACAGCCGCGGCGCGGGATGGAACACGAGCAGTGAGGATGCGCGATGAGCAGTGAGCGGACCCGCCAGGTGGTGGAGAAGTACTTCACCGACCTGGAACGGGGAGACTTGGATTCGGCGCTGTCGGCGCTGTCCCACACCATCGACTTCGAGCTGCCGGTCGACCGGTGGAACGAGGTCATCCCCTACCTCGGCCGCCACGTCGGCCTGCCGGCCGTGCGCCGGGCCTTCGCGGTGCGCGGCGAGACCACCGAAGTGCTGGACTACGCCCTGCGGGACCTCCGGGCCGAGGGCAACACGGCGTACGCGGTGATCTACACCCGGGCGGCGCACACCCGGACCCGCCAGGAGTTCGAGATCGAGGACGTGCACAAGCTCGTCGTCGACGACGGCGGCCGGATCGTGTCGTGGAAGGTCTACTTCGACCCGAACACCGAGGTCGCGGCGTTCAACGCCGACCGCGAGGAGCGGTTGATCGCGGCGTGCTGGGCCGGCGACCGCGAGACCGTGGCGGAGCTGCTGCGGTTCGGCGCCGACGTCAACCACCGCGACCCGGCGAGCGGCCTGACGCCGTTGCTGATCGCGGCCGGTCGGGCGGACGCCGACCTGACCCGTCAGCTGCTCGCGGCGGGCGCGGACGTGTACGCCGTCGACAGCGGCGGCGGCGCGACGGCGCTGCACAAGGCGTGCCAGGGCGGCGAGCTGGCCGTGGTGGAGGCGCTGGTCGAGGCAGGCGCGTTCATCGACGCGGTCACCCCGAACACCGGCCACACGCCGGTGATGGACGCGGTGTGGTTCAAGAACCCGGAGATCGCGAAGTACCTGCTGGACCGCGGCGCGGGCCTGAACATGAGCACGCACTACGGGTTCTCGTTGCAGCAGCACTTCGAGTACGAGCTGAACGTCAACACGATGGGCAAGGACAAGATCCTCCTGGCCCACCAGTACATCCAGGAGCGCCAGGCGTCCGACGAGCGCCGTGCCGCCGACCAGCTGCTCATGGCCGCGGTCACGCAGGGCGATGTCGAGGGCGTGCGCAAGCTGCTGGGTGACGGCGCCAAGGTCGACGAGCGGTTCCCGATCGTCAACGGCTTCAACGACGCCCACACGCCGCTGCTGGTCGCGGCGCGGGACGGGCACACCGAGATCGCCCGGCTCCTGCTGGAGGCGGGCGCGGACGTCAACGCCACCGAGCCGACGTTCGGCGCGGTGCCGCTGCACAAGTCCGTCTACAACGGACACGTCGAGCTGACCCGGCTGATCGCGGGCTGGCCCGGTGTCGACCTCGACTTCCAGGGCGCCACCAACGGCTACACCCCGCTGCACGACGCCCTGTGGCACGGGTACGAGGAGTGCTCCCGGATCGTCATCGACGCCGGGGCGCGCCTGGACCTCGTCGGCCACGACGGCAAGACGCCGCTGGCGCTGGCGATCGTGGAGTTCGGCGCCGACCACCCGTTGACCGAGCTGATCCGAGCCAAGGTCAGCTGACCCCCACGTCGGCCTCGCCGACGGTCAGACCGAGGAGTACCGGCAATGCTGTTCTACGTCCAGATGAAGTGGAACCACGAGGGCCGCATCACGCTCGACGAGCTGTGGGAGATCGAGCAGGAGGAGGCGGAGCACGCCCAGGAGACGCTCGACTCCGGGTTCGCCGTCGGCCTGTGGAAGGTGGCCGCGCAGAAGCGGGTCATCGGCATCATCGACGCCCCCAACGCGGAGGAGCTGGACCGCACCGCGCTGGGCCGGCTGCCGATGCGCGAGTACCTGGAGTTCGAAGAGGTGTGGCCGCTGCGCGACTACCTCGGGTTCGCCGAAGACGTCATCAAGCGCTACAAGGTCTGAGGGGTAACGAATGATCCACCAGCTGATCTTCGCCGCGCCCAAGCCGGGCATGACGGTGGAGGAGTTCCAGCGCTACTGGGTCGAGGTGCACGCGGTGCAGTACGCCGCGAAGATCCCGCAGATCCGGAAGTACATGATCGACACCACCTTCGACGCCGGTGTCGACCTCGGCAACGGCGACCCGAAGTGGCAGGGCGTGGCCGAGATCTGGCTGCGCCCCGAGGAGCAGATCGCCTCGCTGCAGACCGAGGAGTTCCTGCAGGGCGCCCGGCTGGACGAGCCGAACTGGGCCGCGTTCTGGCAGACCCTGGTCCTGGACACCGACGCGCACGAGCTGAAGTCGGGCCCGGCGCTGTTCAAGGGCCAGAACTGGGTCAAGCTGATGATCCTGGTCAAGCGCAAGGAAGGCGTCTCCCTCGAGGACTTCCGCAACTACAGCCTGCACCAGCACGGCGAGCTGGGCCTGAAGCTGCCGGGCCTGCGCCGGTACATCCAGGGCCACACCGTGGACGGCTGGTACGGCATCGGCGAGCCCACGCTCGACGCGGCGTACCAGCTGTGGTTCGACGACGTGGAGGCCCTGCGCGACGCGCTGGAGTCGCCGGAGTACAAGCAGCTGACGGAGGACTTCGAGGCGTTCGTCAACACGCGGTACGTCCACCGGCTGGTCACCCGCGAGCACTGGATCCTCGGTCCCGAGGCCCGGTAGCCCGTTCCGAGACGACGCCGCCTCGTGCGCGGGAACGCCACGGGGCGGCGTCCACTGTGGAGAGAAGGAGACGCCATGGCCGGGTTGAGCCGCAACGTGCAGGCGGTGCACGACTTCCTCAGGTTGTTGGAGGAGAAGGACATCGACTCGTGGATCGAGTTGTGGGCCGAGGGCGCGGACCACTACTACCCGTTCGGCACGAAGATGTTCCCCCGCCACATCGTCGGCAAGACGGCCGTCTACTCGCGGTGGAAGGACACCCCGGACCTGTTCGAGTCCTGGGAGTTCCCGATCACCGACACGTGGGAGGACGGCGACACCGTCATCGCCCGCTTCGACGGCAACTGCCTGCTGAAGGGCGGCAAGCGGTACCGCAACACGTACCTGTCGATCTTCAAGTTCACCGACGCCGGACAGATCTACGAGTACCACGAGTTCTTCGACCCGATCATCGCGGCCGAGGAGTTCGGGCTCGCGGACATCAACTACACCTGATAGGAGGAACGGTGGCCGAGTCGCGAACCTCCGGTCGCGTGCTGGTGTGCCGGGTCGAGGACCTGCCCGACGGCGAGGCGGTGCGGGTGCCCGCCGAGGAGGCGGGGACGGAGGACGCCGTCGCGGTCTTCAACGACGGCGGGCGCCTCTTCGCGTTGAACGACACCTGCACGCACGCCAGGGCATCGCTGTCCGACGGCTGGGTGCAGGACGGGCACGTCGAGTGCCCGTTGCACGGCGGCGCGTTCTGCCTGCGCACGGGCGAGGCGGTCGGCGCGCCCGCGTCCGCGGACGCCACCACGCACGGGGTGGAGGTGCACGAGGGCGCGATCTACCTGCTCCCCCGCCCGTGAGCGGCGCGGACGGCACGCCGGTGCCCGGCCGCGTCGTCGTGATCGGCGCGGGCCTGGCGGGCGTGAGCGCGATCGAGGAGCTGCGCGCGTCCGGCTACGACGGCCGCGTGGTGCTCGTCGGCGCGGAGGACCAGCTGCCGTACGACCGGCCGCCGTTGAGCAAGGACGTGCTGCAGGGCAAGGCCGGTGCGCCGGAGGTCCGGCTGCACCCCGAAGCCTGGTACGCCGAGCACGGCGTGGAGCTGCGGCTGGGCGTGGCGGCGCGCGAGATCCGGACCGGTGAGGGCCTGGTGGTGCTGGGCGACGGCTCGGCCGAGCGCGACGACGCCGTGCTGCTGGCCA
>NZ_JBHTLK010000059.1:0-34320 GCF_042678885.1 Saccharothrix hoggarensis | reverse complement strand
CGGCGCGCACGCTGGGCAAGGCGGTCGGCCTGCCGGTGACCGTGGGCGGAGGCGGCCCGGCGGACGGCCCGGAAGGCGTCGCCGCCGCGCACGCCGAGGCCGTGCGGTGCGTCAAGGCCCTGCTCCGGCTGGAGCGCAAGGGCACCGGCGGCACGCTCGCCGACCTGGGGTTCGTGGGCGTGCTGCTGGGCGACCAGGCCGACGTGGCGGGTTACGTCCGCGCCACCCTCGGCCCCCTGATCGACTACGACGCCGGCCGGGGCACCGAGCTGATCCGCACGATCACCGCGTACTTCGCGTGCGGCGCCAACCTGAGCCGCGCGAAGGACGAGCTGCACGTCCACGTGAACACGGTGGTGCAGCGCCTCGACCGGGTGGCGAGCCTGCTCGGCGACGACTGGCAGTCACCGGAACGCGTGCTCGAAGTCCAGCTCGCGCTCAAGCTCATGCGCGTGCTCGGCCAGTAGCCCCGCACGTCCAGTCCGCACCCGCGGGTCCCGCCGCTCGGCCGCCCCCAGAGCGCGCCGAGTGGCGGGACCACCGGGCGTCAGGCCAGCGCGCACTCGGTCGCGTTCACCACCGCGGGCCGCGGCACGGTCGTGGACGCCGGCGGGCGGGTGCCCGACAGCCAGCCCTCCAACGCACCGAAGACCGACCGGTGGCACGGCGTCAACGGCCGCAGGCGGTCCGGGAACACGTCGAACAGCGAGTCCACGTGCGTGCCTCCCTCGATCCGGTAGTACCGGAACAGCCCGTCACGCCCCGCCCGCCGCACCATGTCGGCGTACACGTCGGAGTCGCGGGAGATGGGCAGCAGCACGTCGAGCGTGCCGTGCAGGGTGAGCAGCGGCTTGCCGATCCGACCCGTCAACGCGATCTTCCCGACGGCCCGCTGCGCCTGCGGCCGCGACGCGTAGTCGTAGTCCGCGTCGCACAGCGGCGTGCCGGGCGCGCAGAACGGCGTGCCGGCCTCCCGGTCGCCGTCCCACGCCGGGTCCAGCTCCTCGCGGTAGATCCGCTGGGTCAGGTCCCAGTAGTACTGGTGGTGGAACGGCCACAGGAACTCCGACTCGGCCGGGAACCCGGCGGCCACCACCGCGGCGCGGTCGCCGGTGGCGTAGCCCTTCAGCGCGGGCGGCAGGAACGTCAGCAGGTTCGGCCCGTCGGCGGTCCACAGGGTGCCCTCCCAGTCGACGCCGCCGTCGTACAGCTCCGGCCGGTTCTCCAGCTGCCAGCGGACCAGGTAGCCGCCGTTGGAGATGCCCGTGGCGAGCGTGCGGGACGGCGGCCGGCAGTAGCGCTGCGCCACCACGACCTTCGCCGCCCGCGTCAGCTGGGTGACCCGGTGGTTCCACTCGGCGATCGCGTCACCGGGCCGGGCGCCGTCCCGGTGGAACGCCACCCCGGTGTTGCCCTTGTCGGTCGACGCGAACGCGTACCCCTTGGCCAGCACGAAGTCGCTGATCGCGCGGTCGTTGGCGTACTGCTCGCGCACGCCGGGGGAGCCGGCGACGACGAGGCCGCCGTTCCAGCGCTCGGGCAGCCGGATCACGAACTGCGAGTCGTGCGCCCAGCCGTTGTTGGTGTTGCCGGTGGACGAGTCGGGGAAGTAGCCGTCGACCTGCGTGCCGGACACGGGCGTCGGCGCGGGCAGGCCGGCGGGGGTGAGGCCGGCCCAGTCGGCGGGATCGGTGCGGCCGCCCGCGGTGGACAGGTCGGCGAGGTGGGTCGTTTCCTGGTGCGCGGCACCGGGAACGCGCAGGGGCCCGCATCCTTGGGCGGACGCGGGAACGGCCTGCGCCGTCGTCGCGAGGAGCGCTGCGATCAGCGGAACGGCGATGTTCACCCGTGGCACGGTAAAACGGTTCGCGGCGCGCCGTAATGGGTCGTGCCGCCATGCCCGGCCGCGCCGATGTGGTGCGACGCCCCATCGTGCCGCCCCGGACCCGCTCGTACGGTCGGGAAGCGGACGAGGAGGTCCGCATGCGCGCACTGGCACTGCTCCTGTCGATCGTGTCCATGACCGCCTTGTCGGCCGGGCCTGCGCCCTCGGCGCACGCGGCGACCGTCACCGAGGTGTGGGCGTTCGGGTCGAACCCCGGCAACCTCCGCATGTTCCGGTACGTGCCGGACGGCCTGCCCGCCGGACGTCCGCTGGTCGTGGTGCTGCACGGCTGCACCCAGGACGCCCGCTACGGCACGTCGAGCGGCTGGGTGTCGCTGGCCGACCGGCTGCGGTTCGCCGTCGTGCTGCCGCAGCAGCAGAGCGTCAACAACGCCAACAGGTGCTTCAACTGGTTCCAGGCCTTCGACACCAGCCGGGGTCACGGCGAGGTGGCGTCGATCGCGTCCATGGTGGCGCGGACGAGGGCCGACTTCGGCACGTCGGCGACCTACGCGACGGGGCTGTCCGCGGGCGGCGCGATGACGTCGGCGCTGCTGGCGACGTACCCGGACGTGTTCGCCGGCGGCGGGGTGGTGGCCGGGCTGCCGTTCGGCTGCGCGACGAGCGCGTTCGACGCGTACGCCTGCATGAACCCGGGCCGCGACCTCACCGCCCGGCAGTGGGGCGACAAGGTGCGCGCCGCGACGGGCCACCGCGGCCCGTGGCCGACGATGACCGTGTGGCACGGCACCGCGGACGGCACCGTCGCCGTGGCGAACCAGCGCGAGGTCGTCGAGCAGTGGACCGACGTGCACGCCACGGACGCGACCTCCGATGTCACCGACACCGTCGCGGGTTACCCCCATGCGGTGTACCGCAACAGCAGCGGGTCACCGGTTGTGGAAACCCACACCGTCACCGGTATGGGGCACGGCCAACCGGTCGATCCGGGCACGGCTACCCACCAGTGCGGCACGCCGACCGCGTATGTGCTGGACGTCAATGCCTGTGCGGCGTGGTACCTCGCCCAGCGGTGGAGGCTTTAGTCGCCCGATCGGTGTGTTTTGGGGACACCGGCAGGGGTAGCTGAGTTGACCCAGCGAAGTTCGCACTGCCAGGTGATTTACGTTCACCCGGCGTGAGGTGTCTGCTTCCGGGGTGACTGAGCAACGGCGCTCTACGCGCACAGACCAGGAGTGGGACCTGATCCGGCGCATCCAGAACCTGGCCCACCGGGCCGAACGCACCGCGTTCGACCACTCGAACCTCGTCGGTCCGCCACCGTCGCAGCACCACCTCGACATCCTGGCGGAGATCCGTGCCCTCACCGAGCAGGCGGTGGCGCAGCGGATGCCGAGACCGGCCACCCTGCCGCGCCAGGCGGAGCCGGTGGAGGACGTGAAGCTCTCCGCTCCCGTCCGCTGAGGCCGCGGGCTGGGCCTGTTCCCAGCCCGCGCCAACCCCGCGCGGCCCACGCCGACCCGGCAAGGACGCCGACTCGGCAAGGACCGCGCAAACCCCGCGCGGCGAACCCGCGCAGCCAACACCGTTCAGCGCCGCCGGACGAGCGAACCCGCTCGGCGGCGCGACGACCGGCGACCCCGGTCGGCGTTTCCGGTCAGCGACGCCGGACCAGGCTCACGAGGCCCTTGAACGTCTCCTCCAGACCGGACGAGAACGGGTTGTCGTTGACCAGGTACGTCCACGTGGTGTTCGGCCGCTGCACGCCCGCCTCCGCCAGGTGCGCGCCGTCGGCGTCGATCTCCACCTTGGCGAACGTCTCCTCGGCCTCTTCCCACGCATCCGGGATGATCTTGTGGTACGCGGGGATGGCCTCGCGGTGGAACTCGTCCAGCGGGTTCTGCCGCGCCAGCGCCCGCAGGTGGATGCCCTCCCGCAGGTCGGTCAGGAACGTCAGGTGGTCGCTCCACCGCTGGTCGAGGTGGTGCAGCGCGATCAGCCGGGCCGCCTTCACCTTGACGTCCTCGTCCAGGTCCTTCAGGTCGTGCGCCCGGTCCGTGTTGCGCTCGGACAGCTCCTGCCACGCCAGGTCGGTCCGCAGCAGCTTGTCCCGGTACTCCAGCAGCAGTTGCCGCTGGTGCTCGATCAGCTTGTTGTACCGCCACGTGTTGCGGTGGATCTCCAGGTGCACGCCCTCGGCGACGCGCTGCGCGTGCTCCACGGTGTGCAGCGTGCCCGCGTCGGTCACCCGGCCGTCCTCGTCGACCTCGGCCGGCTCGTCGTGGTCGGGCACGTACTGCGTGACCAGCTCGTCCTGCAACGACGAGAAGAACACCGACCCGCCGGGGTCGCCCTGACGGCCCGCGCGCCCGCGCAGCTGGTCGTCCAGCCGGGACGACGAGTGCCGCCCGGTGCCGATCACGTACAGGCCGCCCAGCTCGGCGATCCGCTCGTGGTCGGTCGAGTCGTGCCCGCCGAGCCGGATGTCCGTGCCGCGGCCCGCCATCTGCGTCGACACGGTGATCCGCTGGAACGAGCCCGCGTCGGCGATGATCGACGCCTCCTCGGCGTCGTTCTTCGCGTTCAGCACCACGCACTCGAGTCCCGCGTCGGCGAGCTTGCGCGACAGCCGCTCCGACTCGGCCACGTCGAGCGTGCCGACGAGGATCGGGCGGCCGGTCTCGTGCACCTTCTTGATCTCGGCGACGATCGCGGCTTCCTTCTGCTCCAGCGTCGCGTACAGGCGGGGCGCCTCGTCCTCCCGGATCGTCTCCACGTTCGGCGGGATGACCAGCACTTCCAGCTTGTAGAAGTCGCGCAGCTGCTCGGCGACGGCGACCGCGGTGCCGGTCATGCCGCACACCGTCGGGTAGCGGCTCAGCAGGGCCTGCACGGTGATCGAGTCGAGCACCTCGCCCGCGTCCGTCGTGGCCACGTTCTCCTTGGCCTCGACCGCGGCCTGGAGGCCGTCCGGCCAGCGCTGGAGCTTCGCGATCCGGCCGCGGGTGTCGTTGATCAGGTGCACCTTGCCGTCGCGGACGATGTAGTCCACGTCCCGGTGCAGCAGCACCTGCGCGTGCAGGGCCACGTTCACCTTGCTCAGCGTGGTCGACACGTGCTCGTCGGAGTACAGGTCGATGCCGCCGAGCGACCGCTCGACGAGCTCGCTGCCCGCGCCCGTCAGGTAGACGTTGCGCTCCTCGTCGTCGATCTCGAAGTGCAGGTCGCGGCGCAGCCGCTTGACCAGGTCGGCCAGCGCCGGGTCGACCGCGGGACCGGCGGTGGAGCCCGCCAGGACCAGCGGCACGCGCGCCTCGTCCACCAGCACCGAGTCGGCCTCGTCGACCAGCGCCACCCGCGGCTTCGGCACGATGAGGTCGCCCTCGTCGGTGGCCAGCCGGTCGCGCAGCACGTCGAAGCCGATCTCCGAGACCGAGGCGTACATGACCTCGGCCTGGTAGGCGGCGCGCCGCTCCTCGGGCTTGGAGCTCTGGTCGATCCAGCCGACCGAGACGCCGAGCAGCTCGTACAGCGGCCCCATCCACTGCGCGTCGCGCTGCGCCAAGTAGTCGTTGACCGAGACCACGTGCACCTGGTCGCCCCGCAGCGCGAAGCCCGCCGCCGCGATGGCGCCGGAGAGGGTCTTGCCCTCACCGGTCGCCATCTCGACCACGTGGCCCTCCAGCAGCCCCAGCGCGCCCAGGACCTGCACGTCGAACGGGCGCAGGCCGAGCGCGCGGTCGGCCGCCTCCCGGCCGAGCGCGCACACCTCCACCAGTTCAGCGCGGCCGAAGTCGGCTTTGCCGCGCAGCGCGACCGCCGCGGCGGTCAGTTCCTCGTCGCTGAGCTCCCGCACCCGCTCGGTCTGCTCGTTCACCTCGTCGAGCAGCTTGCGGTAGGGCGTGAGGTCGGCGGAGCCGGGCTTCTGCGCGAACCGACGCAGCCGCTGCTTGAACCGTCCCAGGAGAGTGGTCACGGCACGGCAACGTACGGCAAGCGCGCAACGTTCCGCACGTCACCCGTTTGACAGTTCACGATTTCACCCACCCGAGGTCACGCACGGTGATGGGTCTCGCGCAGAGCGAGCACGGACCCGAGCGTCACCACGCCCATGACCAGCAGGAACGCCGACACCGAGGCCGACGAGCCGGTCGCCGCCAGCAGCGCCGCCATGATGACCGGGGAACCACCGCTGACCAGGATGGACGCCAACTGGTACGCCAGCGACGCCCCCGAGTAGCGCACGTGGGCCTCGAACAGCTCCGCCAGGTACGCGGCCACCGGCCCGTAGACCAGGCTCGACGCGACGCCGGACACCGCGAGCGCCACGAAGATCAGCCCCAGCGACGCCGTGTCGATCAGCCAGAAGTACGGGAACGCCCAGACCATCATCGCCACCGCGCCCGCCACGATCAGCGGACGCCTGCCGTGCCGGTCCGACCACCGCCCCGCCAGCAGGATCACCGGCACGCTCACCAGCGACGACAGCAGCGTCACCAGCAGCACCGAGTTCCGCGGCAGCGCCAGCGCCCGCGTGGCGTAGTCGAGGACGCCCGCGATGCTCACGTAGAACACGGCGTTGGACGCGAACATCAGCCCCGCGCCGAGCAGCACCGTCCGCCAGTGCGACCGCAGCACCTCCCGCAACGGCGCGGACGGCGCCGCCGGGGCCTGCGCCCGCCGTGCCTTGATCTCCCGGAACACCGGGCTGTCCTCCACCTTGAGCTGGATGAACAGCACCACCGGGAACAGCAGCGCGCTCGCCAGGAACGGCACCCGCCAGCCCCACGCGGCGAAGTCCGCGGCCGGCACCACGGCGCCCACCACCAGGAACGACACGTTGCCCAGGATCACGCCCAGCGGCACGCCGGCCTGCCCGAACGTGCCCGCGAACCCGCGCCGGTCCGGCCCCGCGGTCTCGGTGAGCAGCAGCACGACACCGCCCCACTGGCCGCCCACCGCGATGCCCTGGAAGAACCGCAGCACGACCAGCAGCACCGGCGCCAGCACGCCCGCCGTCGCCGCGGTCGGCAGCAGGCCGATCAGGAACGTCGCCGCGGCCATCATCGCCAGGCACGCCACCAGCGCCGGCTTGCGCCCGAACCGGTCGCCGACGTGCCCGAACACGAGCCCGCCGACCGGCCGCGCGATGAAGCCCGCCCAGAACGTGCTGAACGACAGCAGCAGCCCGACCAGCGGCGACGCCTCGGGGAAGAACAACTTCGGGAACACCAGCGCCGCGGCCGTGGCGTAGATGAAGAAGTCGTACCACTCAAGGCTGGAGCCGACGAGGCCGGCGGCCATGAGCTTGCGCAACGTGCGCCGCTCGGGGGGAGCGGTCGTGACCATGCTTGTCCCTTTCACCAGGTGTCCACGAACGGACGCTTCTTGCCGGTCCGGCCGGCGGCGGGGTCGTCGGCCGGACCGGTGAGCAGGGTGCTGATCCAGCGGCGGGTGTCCGCCGGGTCGATGACGTCGTCGATCTCGAACGCGGACGCCACGTTGAGCGCCTTGCCGTGCTCGTAGGCGGCGGAGACCATCGCCTCGAACATCTCCCTGCGCTGCTCCGGGTCGTCGACGGCGTCCAGCTCGCGCCGGTACCCGAGCCGCACCGCGCCTTCCAGCCCCATCGGGCCGAACTCGCCGCTGGGCCACGACACGGCGAACAGCGGCACCTTCAAGCTGCCCGCCGCCATCGCCTGCGCGCCCAGCCCGTACGCCTTGCGCAGCGCCACGAACCCGAACGGCACGTCGAGGTTCGCGCCGGTCACGAGCATCCGGGTCAAGTGCCGCACGGTGGCGGTGCGCTCGGCGTCCGGCCCGACCATGAACCCCGGCGTGTCGCACAGCGACACCACCGGCAGGTCGAACGCGTCGCACAGCTGTAGGAACCGGGCGGCCTTGTCCGCCGAGTCGGCGTCGATCGCGCCGCCCAGGTGGCCGGGGTCGTTGGCGATCAGCCCGAGCGGCCTGCCCTCGACCCGGACCAGGGCGGTCACGATGCCGCGGCCGAACTCGCGCCGCAGCTCCAGCACCGAGCCGGTGTCCGCGACGGTCTCCACCACGGCGCGCACGTCGTAGGCGCGGACCCGGTTCTCCGGCACGAGGTGCCGCAGGAGCCGCTGGTCGCCGCACTCCCAGCCGTCCACCGGCCCCTGGAAGTACGACAGGTACTTCTTGGCCACCGCGACGGCCTCGGCCTCGTCGGACACGACCACGTCGATCACGCCGTTGGGCGACTGCACGTCGACCGGCCCGATCTCCTCGGGCCGGAACACGCCCAGCCCGCCGCCCTCGATCATCGCCGGACCGCCCATGCCGATCGTCGCGTCACGCGTCGCGATGACCACGTCGCACGTGCCGAGCAGCACCGCGTTGCCGGCGAAGCACCGCCCGGACGCGATGCCGACCAGCGGCACCAGCCCGGACAGCTTCGCGAACAGGTGGAACGCCAGGCAGTCCAGCCCGCTGACGCCGCCGTGGTCGGTGTCGCCCGGCCGTCCGCCGCCGCCCTCGGCGAACAGCACCACGGGCAGCCGCCGCTGCTCGGCCAGCGCGAACATCCGGTCCTTCTTGGCGTGGTTGCGCAACCCCTGCGTGCCCGCCATGACCGTGTAGTCGTAGGACAGGGCGACGACCTGGCCGCCGTTCACCGTGCCGACGCCCGCCACCAGCCCGTCCGCGGGCGTGCGCTCGACCAGCTCGTCCAACGAGCGCCGCCTGCGCTGCGCGGCGATCGCCAACCCGCCGTACTCGACGAACTCCTCGCACAGGTCGGCGATGTTCTCCCGGACCGTGCGCCGTCCCGTCGAGTGCCGCTTCGCCTCCGCCTCCGGGCGCGAGAAGTCGTGCCGCGCCAACGTCTCCGCGAGATCCGGCCGCACGTCGTCGAGGTCGAACTCGACGGCCTTCTCCTCCACGGCCACGTCAACGCCCTCGGCCAGGAGCGTGCCCTCCGAGACCGTGTCGCCGACCGCGACGAGCACCCGCGCGTCGCCGACCGGCACGACGTGCTGCATCTTCATCGCTTCCACGACGACCGCGCCCGACTCGATCGCCACGACGGTGCCCTGCACGGGAGCCCGCGCCCCGGTGTCCTCGCGCGGCAGCGAATCCAGCAGACCGGTGTGCGCCTTCAGGACGTCGGGGTGGTCGAGCAGCCCGCGCAGGAAGCCGATGTTCGTCCTGGCGCCGTCCACAGTGAACTCGTCCAGCGCGCGGCGCGCCCGGCGCAGCGCGATGTCGAGGTCGTCCGCGTGCACCACGACCTTCGCCAGCAACGGGTCGAAGTCGAGGCCCGCCCGGTAGCCGACGGACGCGTGCGTGTCGACCCGCACCCCCGGCCCGGTCGGCGGCACGAACGCCGACAGCCGCCCCGTCGACGTCAGGCTCACCCGCAGTTGCATCGCGCTGCCGCGCGGCGTGTGCGTGAGGTCCGGCTCGACCTCCGTCGCCAGCAGCAGCTGGGCGCGCACCAGGTCCAGCCCCGTGACCTGCTCGGTGACGGTGTGCTCGACCTGCAACCGGGGGTTGGCCTCCAGGAACGCGAACCGGCCGTCCGGCGCGACCAGGAACTCCACCGTGCCCAGCCCGGTGTAGCGGACGGCACGCGCGATCGTCGCCGCCGCGTCGTGCAGCGCGGACCGCAGCTCGGGGGAGAGGTCCGGCGCGGGCGCGACCTCGACCAGCTTCTGGTGCCTGACCTGCAACGAGCAGTCCCGGTCGCCCAGCACCGTCGTGCCGACGAGCTGCACCTCGACGTGCCGGGCGGGCTCCAGCAGCTCCTCCACGAACACCGTGCCGTCGCCGAACGCGGCCAGCGCCTCGGCCCGGCACCGCTCGACCGCGGCGGCGAGGTCGGCGAGCCGCCGCACCACCCGCACGCCCTTGCCGCCACCGCCCGCGACGGCCTTCACGACGACCGCGCCGTGCTCCCGGAAGAACGCCTCGAACCCGTCCTCGGCGCCCGCGAGCACCGGCACGCCCACCTCGGCGGCCAGGGCGCGCGCCCGGCTCTTGTCGCCGAGCAGCTCCAGCACCTCGGGCGGCGGCCCGACGAACGTCAGCCCGGCCTCGGCGCACCGGCGGGCGAACGCGGCGTTCTCGGCGAGGAACCCGTAGCCGGGGTGGACCAGGTCGCACCCCTCGGCGGCGGCCAGCACGGCGTCGACGTCCAGGTAGGACCCGCGCAGGCGGACGGCCCGGTCGGCGTGCCTGCCGTGGGCGTCGTCGGAGTCGGTGACCAGGGCGACGGTGTTCCAGCCGAGGTCGGCGGCAGCGCGGAGCACGCGGACGGCGATCTCTCCGCGGTTGGCGACGAGCAGCGTGGGCACGTGAACCTCCTGAGCGACCGCTTAGTATGTGACCGCGGCCGCATAGTGGCATCTGCGATTGGCGTTCGTCCAGAGGGAACCGGGGGACAGGCCCAGGCGTCTTTGCTCACAACGGTCCAGAGGTGTGACCCAGACGCAGGCCAGGAGGCCCACCGTGGTGTTCAAGAGGATGTTGCGCGCGTTCGGTGTCGGCGGCCCGACCGTGGACACGGTGCTGGCCAACCCGAACGTCCGGCCCGGTGAGGCGCTGACCGGCGAGGTCCGCATCGCCGGCGGCGAGCACGAGGCCCTCATCGACGTGGTCAAGCTGTCCCTCGTCACCCGCGTCGAGGTGGAGAGCGGCGACAACGAGCACAACCGCAACGTCGAGTTCGCGCAGCTCGTCGTCGCGCACGGCATCACCGTCGCGCCCGGGCAGAACCTCGTGCTCCCGTTCCGGTTCCCGGTGCCGCTGGAGACGCCGCTGACCGTCGTGCTGGGGCAGCACCTGTACGGGATGACCATGGGCCTGCGCACGGAGCTGGAGGTGCGCGGCGCCGTCGACCCCGGCGACCTCGACCCGGTGGCCGTCCACCCGACCGCGCCCCAGGAGCACGTGCTCAAGGCGTTCGGCGCCCTCGGGTTCCGCTTCCAGCGCGCCGACAACGAGTCGGGGCGCATCCGGGGCGTCCCGCAGCGGCTCCCGTTCTACCAGGAGATCGAGTTCCTGCCGCCCGCGCAGTTCCTCAACAAGATCAAGCAGCTGGAGCTGACGTTCGTCACCGACCCCCAGCGGCTGTACGTGGTGCTGGAGGCGGACCGCCGCGGTGGCCTCTTCCAGCAGGGCGGCGACGCGATCGGCCACTACGCCATGTCGCACGATGAGGTGATCCGCGCGGACTGGCCGGCGCTGCTCCACCAGTGGATGGACCAGGCCGCCGGCAGGCGATCTTCCGGCGGTTACGGCGGTCGCACGGGCTACTGAGCGACTTCCGGGCGGTCACCGCGGTGGGGGAATCGGCGTCGGCGCGCACGTCGCTGACGCTGCGGCCGGCGTGTTCGGTGGGATGATGAGCGGGAGGCCCTCGGCGAAGTCGGGGACTTCTTCGAAGGCGACTAACCCGCAGGAGGCAACGTGGGCATCGGCGGTGTGATCAGCGCTCTGATCGTGGGTCTCATCATCGGTTTGCTGGGCAAGCTCATCGCGCCGGGCAAGCAGAACATCCCGATCTGGCTGACCATCGTGGTCGGCATCGTGGCGGCGTTCCTGGGCACGTTCCTGGCTCGGGCTCTCGGCGTGGAGGACACGCCCGGCATCGACTGGATCGAGATCATCGTGCAGCTGGCGATCGCCGCGGTCGGCGTGAGCCTCGTCGCCGGCTTCTACGGCAAGAAATCGGTGCGCTAGACCCCGGATCGGACCACCAGGGGCCTCCCGGAACGTTCCGGGAGGTCTCCGTCCCGCCCACGTCCGGGTGAACGTCGAGGCCGCCGGCTCCGGTCCGCGCCCGGCTCGGGCCGCACGGCTCCGGAGTGCGCCCGGCTAGGACCGCTCAGCTCCGGTGCGCACAGCTCGGGCCGCGCGGCTCGGGTGCTCACAGCTTGGGCGCGCAGCGCTCGGGTGCGCAGATTCAGAATCGCTTCGCAGGGGTCCTCGCCAAGGGGACCCCTGCTTTTATTCTGCCCGAAGGGTCTGACAATTCCGGGCCGTCGCCCACGGTCGCCCACCGGGGCCGCGACCGCGCAACCGCCTTTGACGGTGCACAGTCCCCGGCGGCGAAACAGCCTGCTCGCGGGTCAGGTGTCGGCGCCCACCATGCGCAACACCAGGTCGGCGTACAGGTCGCCGATCTCCGCCGGCGTGCGCCGACCGGTGGGCTGGTACCAGCGGGCCACGTCGATGCACAGCGACAGCACCGCCAGGGTCGCCCCCCGCACGTCCGGCACGTCGAACACCCCCGCCGCCACGCCGCCCTCGATCATCCCGCGCACGGCCGCCTCGATCCGCCGCCGCAGCACGACGACCTCGGCCAGGTGCTCCGGCGTCAACGCGCTCAGCTCGTACTGCACGACCCGCGCCGTCGTGTGGAACTCGGCGTGCCACGACGCGAACGCCCGCACCGCCGACGCCAGCCGGGTCACCGGGTCCGGGTCGGACACCCCCGTCAGCACCGCCAACGACGTCGCGTGCCCGATCCGGGAGATCTGGAACAGCAGTTCCTCTTTGGACCGGTAGTGGATGTAGACCGCCGCGGGTGACATGCCCGCCTGCGCGGCGATGTCCCGGGTGGTGGTGGCGTGGTAGCCGCGCACCGAGAACGCGGCGGCGGCGGCGATCAGCATCCGCCTGGCCGCCGGGGGCTCGACGGAGGACCACGTCTCATCCAGGAGCGCGAACTCACCGCGGGTCGTTGTCATGCACCTCTCCTTGACACAGGCCCGAACGATACCGCAGGCTAAGCACACGCTTAGACCTAAGCAACCGCTTAGTATGGAGGATCCGAGAGTGCGCCGCACGCTGTTCGAACCCGACCACGAGGCGTTCCGCGAGACCGCGAAGGCGTTCGTCGACCGCACCCTCAAGCCGCACTACGAGAGGTTCGTCGAGCAGCGCCACGTCGACCGCGAGGTGTGGCTGGAGGCCGGCAAGCAGGGCCTGCTCGGCCTGGAGGTCCCCGAGGAGTACGGCGGCAGCGGCGCGAACGACTACCGGTTCAACGCCGTGCTGGGCGAGGAGCTGTCGAAGGCGAGTGCAGGCCTGGCGTCGTGCCTGGGCATCCACGGCGACGTCGTCGCGCCCTACCTGGTCGACCTGTGCACCGAGGAGCAGAAGCAGCGCTGGCTGCCCCGGTTCTGCTCGGGCGAGATGACCACCGGCATCGGCATGACCGAGCCGTCCGGCGGCTCCGACCTCGCCGCGCTGAAGAGCAACGCCGTCCGGCAGGGCTCCGACTGGATCCTCAACGGCTCCAAGACGTTCATCACGAACGGCTACTCGGCCGACATGATCGTCGTCGCGGCGCGCACCAGCCCCGAGAAGAAGGCCAGGGGCATCACGCTGTTCGCCGTCGAGGCCGGCATGAAGGGCTTCGAGCGCGGCCGCAAGCTGGACAAGGTCGGCCAGCCCGAGTCCGACACCGCCGAGCTGTTCTTCGAGGACGTCCGCGTCCCGGTGGAGAACGTCATCGGCGAGGTCGACCAGGGCTTCATCTACATGATGGAACGCCTGCCGCAGGAACGCCTCGGCGGCGCGATCTCCAACCTGGCCCACGCCAAGCAGATCCTGCTCGAGACGATCGAGTACACCAAGGAGCGCAAGGCGTTCGGCCAGTCCATCGGCTCGTTCCAGCACAACAAGTTCACCCTCGCCGAGCTGGTCACCAAGATCGACGTGACGCAGGCGTTCCTGGACCAGTGCACCGACGCGCACACCCGGCGCGAGCTGACCGCCGTGGACGCGGCGAAGGCCAAGTGGTGGAGCGCGGACGTCCAGAACGACGTCATCGACGCGTGCGTGCAGCTGCACGGCGGCTACGGCTACATGACCGAGTACCGGGTGGCCCGCGCCTGGATGGACGCCCGCGTCACGCGGATCTGGGCCGGCTCCAACGAGATCATGAAGGAACTCATCGGCCGCGACCTCGGCCTCTAGCCCCAGGAGAACCGCCATGCCCGAGGCTGTCATCGTCGCCACCTCGCGGTCGCCGATCGGCCGGGCCCGCAAGGGCTCCCTGGTCGACCTGCGCCCCGACGACCTGGCGACGCAGGTCGTCGCCGCCGCGCTCGACCAGGTGCCCGGACTCGACCGCGGCGACATCACCGACCTGCACCTGGGTTGCGCCGAACCGCAGGACGAGCACGGCCAGAACGTGGCCCGCCGCATCGCCGTGCAGCTGGGCCTGGACGGCCTGCCCGGCACCACGGTCAACCGGTTCTGCGCCTCGTCGGTGCAGACCGCGCGGATGGCCTTCCACGCCATCAAGGCGGGCGAGGGCCACGCGTTCATCAGCGCCGGCGTGGAGTGCGTGTCCCGCTACCGGCACGACGACCCGCACTTCAACCCGCTGTTCGACGAGGCACGCGCGCGCACCCGGCGCACCGCCGAGACCAACGAGCCGTGGCACGACCCGCGCGAGGACGGCGAGCTGCCGGACTACTACATCGCCATGGGCCAGACCGCGGAGAACGTCGCCACCCTGCTCGGCATCAGCCGCCGCGACCAGGACGAATTCGGCGTCCGCTCGCACAACCTGGCCGAGAAGGCCGTCGCGGACGGCTTCTTCGAGCGCGAGATCACCCCCGTCGTCCTGCCGGACGGCAGGGTCGTCTCCACCGACGACGGCCCCCGCAAGGGCGTCACCTACGACGCCGTGTCGGCGCTCAAGCCGTCGTTCCGTCCACAAGGGACGGTGACGCCCGGCAACTGCTGCCCCCTCAACGACGGCGCGGCGGCCGTGGTCGTCATGAGCGACGTCAGGGCGAAGGAGCTGGGCCTGACCCCGTTGGCGCGCATCGTGTCCACCGGCGTGTCCGGCCTGTCGCCGGAGATCATGGGCCTCGGCCCGGTCGACGCCACCAAGCAGGCGCTCGCGCACGCGAACCTCACCATCGGCGACATCGACCTGGTCGAGATCAACGAGGCGTTCGCCGTGCAGGTGCTGGGCAGCCAGCGCGCGCTCGGCATCGACATGGACAAGCTGAACGTGCACGGCGGCGCGATCGCGCTGGGCCACCCCTTCGGGTCGACCGGCGCCCGCATCATGACCACTCTGATCAACGGGATGCGCGCCCGCGACGCGCAGTTCGGCCTCGAGACGATGTGCGTCGGCGGCGGGCAGGGCATGGCGATCATCCTGGAGAGGCTGAGCTGAATGGGAATCCTGGACAAGTTCCGGCTGGACGGGCAGGTCGCGATCGTCACCGGCGCGTCCTCCGGCCTCGGCGTGGCGTTCGCCAAGGCCCTGGCCGAGGCCGGCGCGGACGTCGTGCTCGCCGCCCGGCGGGTGGAGAAGCTGAAGGACACCGCGCGGCTGGTCGAGGACGCCGGGCGGCGCGCGCTGGTCGTGCGGGCCGACGTCGCGCAGCCGGACGACTGCCGCGAGGTGGCCCGTGCCGCCGCGGAGTTCGGCCCGGTGCACGTGCTGGTGAACAACGCGGGCGTGGCGTCGGCGGTGCCCGCGTCCCGCGAGACGCCCGAGCAGTTCCTCGGCGTCATGGACGTGAACCTCAACGGCACGTACTGGATGGCGCAGGCCGCGGCGGCCGTGATGACCGGCGGCGGCTCGATCATCAACGTGTCCAGCGTCCTGGGGCTCGTCTCCGGCGGCCTGCCGCAGGCCGCGTACTCGGCGTCCAAGGCGGGCGTGATCGGCCTGACCCGCGACCTGGCGCAGCAGTGGACCGGCCGCAAGGGCATCCGGGTCAACGCCGTCGCGCCCGGCTACTTCGCCTCCGAGATGACCGACCAGTACCCCGACGGCTACCTGGAGCAGCACATCTCGAAGCTGCCGATCGGCCGGGTGGGCGACCCGGAGGAGCTGGCCGCGGCGGTGGTGTTCCTCGCCTCGGCGGCGGGCGGCTACACGACCGGCACCACGATCGTCGTCGACGGCGGCGTGACGATCGGGAGCTGACCCCGCGAGCCCCGACCGGCCCGGTGCGGCCATCGGGGGCGGATTCGCGGGTTGTGCCCCACGGCGGCGGCACGGCGATCTAGCCTGGTGCGCAGGGGAGATCGCCGTCCGCCCGGGGGAGTCCGTGGTCGCGAAGAACTCGACCGAAGAACCCAGCCTCACCATCCTGGACCCGCCCAGGTCCGTGTTCCGCCGCAAGCGGTTCCTGCTGCCGTTCGGCGTCTCGGCGGGCGTCGCGGTGCTCGGCGTCGTGGCGTTGTTCGCCTCCGGCACGGTCGCGCTGCCGTTCCGGCAGATCACCGTCGTGCGGGCCATGATGGCGTCCAAGTCGGTGTACTTCCAGGACCCGGAGGTCCGCCGCATCCTGATGGCCCACGGCGTCGACGTGCGGGTCACCGACTCCGGCGGCTCGCGCGAGCTGGCCCGCGACAAGCAGAACCGCGTCCGCGAGTACGACTTCGTCATGCCGTCCGGGCAGGCCGCGGCCGAGCTGATCCGCGACCGGTTCGGCGGCCGGGTGTTCTACCCGTTCGCCAGCCCGCTCGTGCTCGGCGCGTTCCGCGAGTACGCGGACGCGCTGGTCAGGGCCGGGGCGGCGGTGGTCCAGGAGGGCACGGACGGGCTCTACTACACCCTCCGGATGGACGCCTTCGTCAACGAGCTGTCCCTGCCCGGTCCGGGCGGGCCGACGGACACGTGGCAGCAGTACGGCGTCGACAACCGCAACCAGATCGTCGCGCAGACCCCGAACCCCTGCGACTCGTACTCCGGTTCGGCGTGGCTCGGCCTGGTGGCGTTCGCGGCCAACGGCTCCACCGCGCCGACCGAGCACACCGTCCTCGACGTGGCCCGCCGGATCAAGCCGGTGTTCGAGATCGAGGGCCTGCACGGCTCCGGCATCGGCACCACGTTCTTCTACCCCGACGGGCGCACCAGCGCGCCGGTCGGCGTCATGTACGAGCACCAGTACCTGGCGCACCAGTTCGCCACGGTCGCCCGCACCGGCGCGCACGACGCCGAGCGCGTCCTGCTCTACCCCGACGCGCACCACCGCACCGAGCCGTGGCTCATCGCGTTCAGCCCGGCGGGCGAGAAGGTCGGCGAGCTGGTCCGCGGCGATCCCGGCCTGCGCCGACGTGCCCTCGAACTGGGGTTCCGGCTGGACAACCAGGACTCGACCGCGCTCACCGACCTGCTGCGGGAACGGGGCTTGCCGGAACCGGCGGTGGGCGGCACCGAGGGCTTCCTGCCCAAGCCGGAGGACCTGGAGACGATGATCAGGGAGGTCGGCCGCTGCCCGGAGATCCGGGTGCCGATATGAGGCCCCCCGTCCTCCCCGTCGTCCTCCTGGCCGCGGCGGCCGTGCTCGGCGCCTGCACGTCGGCCCCGCCCGAGCGGACCACGTTGACCGTGCTGGCGAGCTCCGAGCTGGCGGACCTCGAACCCGTGCTCGCCGACCTGCGCCGCGACACCGGCGTGGACCTGCGCCTCGACCACCGCGGCACGGTCCGGGCCAGCGAGGAGCTGGCGGTCGGCGGCACGGGCCACGACCTCGCCTGGCTGTCCACGAACCGGTACCTGAAGCTGAAGAGCGACGACCTGCCGCTGTCCACCACGACGATGCTGTCGCCGCTGGTGGTGGGCGTGAAGGCGGGCAAGGCGGAGGCGCTGCGCGGCGCGTCCTGGGCCGACGTGGCGAGCCGTGCGGCCGCGGGGGAGCTGCGGTTCGGCATGGCCGACCCGAGGGTGTCCGGCAGCGGCCTGGCGGCGTTGATCGGCGTGGCCACGGCCGCCGCCGGCACCGGCGCCGCGCTGCGCCCCGAGGACGTCACCTGCGACAAGCTCCAGGGCTTCCTCACCGGACGAGCGTTCGGCGCGCCCGGCGCGGCGGAGGTCGTGGACGAGTACGTGAAGCGGCAGGACGAGGTGGACGCCGTCGTCGCGTACGAGGCCGCGGTGCTGTCCCTCAACGCGTCCGGGCAGCTCCGCGAACCACTCGAAGTCGTCTACCCGCGTGACGGGATCGTGCTCTCCGACTACCCGCTCATGCTCCTGAACCCGGACAAGCGGGCCGCGTACGACCGGGCCGCGGAGTGGCTCCGCTCGCCGTCCGCGCAACGGGCGATCATGGAACGCACCCACCGCCGGCCCGTGGACCCGCAGGTCGAGCGCACCGAGCGGCTGCGCGAGCCGATCGGCACCGCCCTGTACTTCCCCGGCCGGCAGGAGGTCGTGGACGCCCTGCTCGCCGCCTACGACCGCGCCGGCGAACCCGGCCGGGTGGTGTTCGTGCTCGACCACTCCACGTCGATGGCGGGCGACCGGATCGCCGGCCTGCGGGAGGCGTTCGCGACGCTCAGCCGCGCCGGCGGGTTCGACCGGTTCCGAGTGGGGGAGACCGTCGTGCTCGTGCGGTTCGCCGGGACCGTGCTGGAGGAGCGCGCCGTCGAGATCCGGGGGCCGGCCGACCTCGAAGCGCTGGCCGGCGCGCTGGCGTCGGCGGAGCTGTCCGACGACGGCACCGCCATCTGGTCCGCGCTCGACCACGCCTACCGGGTCGTCGGCGACGGCACGGTCGTGCTCATGACCGACGGCGAGAACAACGCCGGCATCAGCGCCGACGGGTTCCTGGCCACGTGGCCGGACCCGCCCGCGCGCACGTACGCGATCCGGTTCGGCGAGGCCGACCCGGTCGAGCTGGACCGGGTGGCACGCGCGACCGGCGGGCGGGTGGTCGACGCCACCTCCGGGTCGCTGCTGGAGGCGGTGAAGGAGATCCGTGGCTGTCGATAGGGGCCTGTGGTGGTCGGTGTGGTGGCCGTGGGCGGTCGTGTGGCTGGTGACCGCGCTGGCGCTCGTCGTCGCGGCCGGGGTGGCGCTGTGGGCGTGGCGGTCCCGGCACCGGTTCGCGCCGCCGCGCGAGGTGCCCGGCCTGACCATCTACCTGCACGAGAAGTCCGTGATGGACCTCTACCAGGTCGGCCGGTACGGCGACGCGATGGCCAAGGAGGTCGTCGACCGGGTCGGCGTCACCAAGGACGGCAAGATCGCGCTGAAGGGCCTCGACCTCGGCGTGGAGGGCGCGCGCACGTCCGGCCGCGAGGTCGTGAAGACCTACATCGAGAACTACGAGCCGATCGCCGTGATCGGCGTGCTGCTGGACGCGCTGGAGTCCGCGTCCGGTGTCGTCCACGTCGACCTGCGCGAGATGAAGGTGCTGCGCAACACGGCGCTGGAGCAGCACCTGGAGTCGTCCGACGTGGTCCGGCTGCGGCGGATCGACTCGTACGTGTCGGTGAAGGGCGTGTTCCGGGTGGCGTCCGACGGCGACGGCACGACGGTGTTCCTGGCGCCGTTCGGCGACCCGGACGACCCCGAGAGCGGCCCGCAGGTGCGCGTCGAGTGCTACAACACCGGGCTGCGGGACGACGTCGTGCCCGAGGGCGGCTTCCAGGCGCGGTGCCTGGGCAAGGTGCAGTCGTGGAAGGCCGACGCGGGACACCTGGTCATCCGACCGATCGCCATGTTCCAGTGAACGGTCGTGCGATGCTTGCCCCATGGCATCGGTACCGGAGCGGCTGATCGACGCCGCGACGCGGTTGTTCGCCGACAAGGGCTTCGACCGGGTCGCGGTGCAGGAGATCGTGGACCTGGCCGGCGTCACCAAGGGCGCCATGTACCACTACTTCGGGTCCAAGGACGACCTGCTGCACGAGATCTACGGCAGCCTCCTGCGCATGCAGACCGAGCGGCTGGAGGCCATCGCGTCCGGGTCCGCGCCGATCGCCGAGCGGCTGCACGCGGCGGCGGTCGACGTCGTCGTCACGTCGGTCGACAACTTCGACCAGGCCCGCGTCTACTTCCGCTCGGCCGACCACCTCGCCGAGGACAAGCGGCGGGAGATGCGCGTCGAGCGCCGGCGGTACCACGAGCGGTTCCGGTCGCTGGTGGAGGAGGGGCAGGAGGCCGGCGTGTTCCGGGCCGACGTGCCCGCGGACCTGACCGTGCACTACTTCTTCGGCACCGTCCACCACCTGGGCCAGTGGTACAGCGCCGACGGGCCGCTCTCGGCCAAGCAGGTGGGCCGCCACTTCGCCGACCTGTTCCTGGCCTCGCTGCGGCCGACCTCGTCGTAGCGCGGGTCGGCCTGGTCCATTCGTGGACGCGCGCAACCAGGACGGCGATCACGCGTCTTGGGCTCTGGGTCGTGAACAACGGACGTTGTGACGTTCACGGTATCGCTGTCGTTCGCCGGTGGTCGATTCGAGTCGTGCTCGCGTGGAATTCCGTGCCGCCTGTTTCGCGGGTAACACGGGCGTTCACCTGATCTCGACGGCCTGGGGAAGAGAAAGCGCAACCCCGGCGACGATCACGCGTCCTGAGTCTTGGGTCAATCACAACGGGGGTTTCGATGGTCAAGGCATTGTTGGCGGCCGCTGTCGCGGGATTGGTCGCTTTGGGGGGTGCGCCGGCCGCGACTGCGGCGGAGGTCGCGCCGATCGACATCCGGATGACGCCCGCCGGGGGCCTCATCAGAGGCACCGAGTACGACTGGGCGACCCGCGGCATGTTCGAGTTCGACGTGCTGCTGACGCACATCGGCGACGAGTACGAGCATGGTGTCACCATGTTCCTCTCCATGCCGGAGAGGATCGACGTCGTCTCGTGGGGCGACGGCTGGTCCTGTGAGGACACCATCGGCGGCATCGACTGCTACCACCCGGAGCTGGTCGTGCCGGACGAGGCGTGGCCGGTGCTGCACTTCAAGGCCTACCCGGAGGCCCACATCCGGGACACGATCGACGTGTATGCGACGACGGCCGACTTCGAGTTCGCGCACGAAGGCGTGAACTACTTCAACGACACCAGCCTCTGACGGTCCTCGTCGGACCCGGAATTGTCGGTGCTGTCTGGGAGAATCAAAGCAGGGGTCCCCTCGGGGGTCCCTGCTTTGCCATGCCCGGAAGTCCACACCGGACGCACCGGCCCGCGTGCCGTGACCCGCGTGTCGTGACCCACGCGCCGCGAACCCGCGTGCCGTGACCCGCACGCCGCGCGCCGCGAACCCGCGTGCCGTGAATCCCGCGTCCCGACCCGTGAACGGAGACCGTCGTGAAGGCGGACCTGCACCACTACCTGCGCACCGCCCGCGAGGCGTTGCTGTGGAAGCTCGACGGCCTGTCGGAGTACGACGTCCGACGACCCCTCACACCCACCGGGACGAACCTGTTGGGCCTGGTCAAGCACCTCGCCGGCGTGGAGACGGGCTACTTCGGCGACACGTTCGGCCGCCCGTTCCCCGAGCCGCTGGCGTGGCTGGCGGAGGACGCCGAGCCGAACGCGGACATGTGGGCGACGGCCGACGAGTCGCGTGAGCACGTCGTCGACCTCTACCGGCGCGCGTGCGCGCACTCGGACGGGACGATCGACGCGCTGGACCTCGACTCGCCGGGCACGGTCCCGTGGTGGCCGCCGGAGCGCGAGGCCGTCACCCTCCACTTCGTCCTGATCCACATGATCGCCGAGACCAACCGCCACGCCGGGCACGCCGACATCGTCCGCGAGCTCATCGACGGCACGGCCGGCCTGCGCCCGGACAACGACAACCTCGCCACCCTTGACTGGCAGGCCCACCACGCCCGCTTGGAACGAGTGGCCCGTGAATCCGGGGCCTGACCTGTTCCGGCAAAAATAAGTCGGGTGCGTCGCGGAACGCGTGCAACCCACAAGGCGGCGATGCGTCTTAGGCAGTGAGTTCACAATACGGGGGTTTCAATGTTCAAGGTACTGCTGTCCACCGCCATTGCCGGATTGGTCGCGCTGGGGGGCGCGTCGGTCGCGAATGCCACCGAGACGGCGCCGGTCGCGAATGACGCCGCGGTCGCGCCGATCGACATCCGGATGTCGCCCCTCACCGGCCTCCCCGGCAGCACCGAGTACTACTGGACCAGCTACGGGGAGAAGTTCCAGTTCGAGGTGCTCCTGACCCACGTCGGCGAGGAGCGCGAGCGGGGCGTCACGGTGTTCCTCTCCGTGCCCGAGGCCCTCGACGTCCAGTCCTGGGGCGACCGCTGGTCCTGCGAGGACACCGTGGGCGGCATCGACTGCCACCACCCGGACCTCGTCGTGCCGGACGAGGCGTGGCCGGTGCTGTACTTCGAAGCGGACCCGGACTACTACGCGTACATCGAGGACACGATCGACGTCTACGCGACGACGGCCGACTACGAGTTCGCGCACGAGGGCGTGCACTACATCAACGACAGCCGGCGTTGACCGTTCCGGGCCCGACGGCAGCCGTCGGGCCCGGAACACCTGCCCGTCAGGGCACCAGCAGGACGACGGTCTCCGCCACGCACGCCGGCTTCGGGTTGCCCTCGATCTCGACCGTCACCTTCACCACCGCCTGCTTGCCCTGCTGCACGTCGGTGATCTCGGCAAGCTCCGCCCCGGCCCGCACCCGCGACCCGACGACGACCGGGTTCGGGAACCGCACCTTGTTCAGCCCGTAGTTCACGCCCATGGACAAGCCCTGCACCGTGTAGATGTCGCGCACCAGCAACGGGATCAGGGACAGCGTCAGGTAGCCGTGCGCGACCGGCGCGCCGAACGGCCCGGCGGCGGCCTTCTCCAGGTCGACGTGGATCCACTGGTGGTCCCCCGTGGCGTCGGCGAACAGGTTGATCTCCGCCTGCGTGATCTCGTGCCACGAGCCGTGGCCGAGGTGCTCGCCCTTGGCCGCCGCCAGCTCGTCGAGGTTCGCGAATACCCGCATCGTCAGTCCTTCGGTCCGCCGGCGACGTAGACGACCTGACCGGACACGAACCCGGCGCCCTCGCTGACCAGGAACGACGCGGTGTGCGCGATGTCCTCCGGCGTGCCGACGCGCCCGACCGGGATCATCGCCGCCGCGCCCTTCTTGAAGTCCTCGAAGTCGACGCCGACGCGGGCCGCCGTGGCCGCGGTCATGTCGGTCGCGATGAACCCCGGCGCGATCGCGTTCACGGTGACGTTGAACTTGCCCAGCTCGATCGCCAGCGTCTTGGTGAACCCCTGCAGGCCCGCCTTGGCGGCGGCGTAGTTCGCCTGGCCGCGGTTGCCCAGCGCCGACGTGCTCGACATGTTGACGATCCGGCCCCACTTGGCCTCGGTCTGGAACTTCTGCACCGCCCGGCTCATCAGGAACGAGCCGCGCAGGTGGACGTTGATCACCGCGTCCCAGTCGTCGTCGGTCATCTTGAACAGCAGGTTGTCCCGCAGGATGCCCGCGTTGTTGACCAGCACGGTCGGCGCGCCGAGCTCGTCGGCGACGCGCTGCACGGCCGCGTCCACGGCGGCGCTGTCGCTGACGTCGACACCCACCGCGATCGCCGTGCCGCCGGAGGCCTTGATCTTCTCCACGGCCTCGGCGCAGCTGTCCTCGTCGAGGTCGAGCAGCGCGACGGCCATGCCGTCCTGCGCGAGCCGCGTGGCAACAGCGGCGCCGATGCCGCGTGCGGCACCGGTGACGATGGCCACCCGTGCGTCCGTCTCGGCCACGGTCAATCCTCCTTGATCTGCGGGCCTAAGCAACCGCTTAGTAACCTACCGGCGACGTCGCCTTGACGCCAGAGCGCGTCAGGAGAACCATACCGACTGGTCGGAATGTCAGCCAGAGGAGGCGCGGTGGAGTTCTCGGGCAAGGTCGCACTGGTCACCGGAGCCGCGAACGGCATCGGGGCGGGGGTGGCGCGCCGCCTGGCCGCCGCCGGCGCGTCCGTCGTCGTCGCCGACGTGGACGACGAGCGCGGCAAAGCCGTGGCCGACGAGGTGGGCGGCGTGTTCGCGCACTGCGACGTGCGCGACCCCCGGCACAGCGAGGCCGCGGTCGCCGTGGCCGTCGAGCGGTTCGGCGGGCTCGACATCGCGGTGCTGAACGCGGGCATCGCCACCGGCTTCACCCTCGGCGACGACTTCGACCCCGAGCGGTACCGCACCGTCATGGGGATCAACCTCGACGGCGTCGTCTACGGCGTGCACGCGGCGCTGCCCGAGCTGAAGAAGCGCGGCGGGCACATCGTCGCCACCGCCAGCATGGCCGGCCTCATGGCGATGCCGATGGACCCCGTGTACGGCGCCAACAAGGCCGCCGTCGTCGGGCTCGTCCGCGGCCTCGGGCCGGTGCTCGCCGCGGACGGCGTCACCGTCAACGCCGTGTGCCCGTCCTTCGCCGACACCGCCATCATCACGGGCTTCAAGTCCACCCTGGAGTCCGCCGGCATGCCGGTGATGAGCGTGGACGACGTGGTCGACGCGTTCGTCGCCGTGTTGCGCGACGGCCAACCCGGTGAATGCTGGTTCGTGCAGGCCGGCCGGCCCAGCGCGCCGTTCACCTTCCCCAACCCGCCCGGACCGCGCACCGCCACCGGCGAACGCGTCCGGCTCGGCCACGACCCGATCGCGACCGACGCCAAGACCGCCGAACCCGAGACCGCCGACGTCAAGACCGCCGACGTCAAGACCGCCGAACCCGAGACCGCCGACGTCAAGACCACCGGCGACAAGACCACCGACTCGAACACCACCGCCACCCCCGAGGAGCACTGACAGCCGTGCGCGCCATCCAGATCACCGAGTTCGGCGGACCCGAAGTCCTCAACGAGGTCGAGCTGCCCGACCCCGTCGCCGGTCCCGGCGAACTGCTCGTCGACGTCAGCCGCGCGGGCCTCAACTACGCCGACACGCACCAGGCCGAGAACTCGTACCTGTCGAAGATGGAGCTGCCGCTGGTGCCGGGCGGCGAGGTCGTCGGCCGGGCGGGCGACCGGCGCGTCGTCGGCCTGACGAACTTCGGCGGCTACGCGGAGAAGGCCGTGGTGCCCGAGGCGACGGCGTTCGACGTGCCGGACGGTGTCGACGACCTGACCGCGCTGAGCATGGTCGTGCAGGGCGCGACCGCGTGGCTGCTGCTGCGCCGCAGCGCCCACCTGGAGCCGGGGGAGAGCGTCGTCGTGCACGCCGCCGCGGGCGGTGTCGGGTCGCTGGCCGTGCAGCTGGCCAAGAAGTGGGGCGCGGGCCGCGTCATCGCCACCGCGAGCACGGAGGACAAGCGGGCGCTCGCGCTGGACCTCGGCGCGGACGTCGCCGTCGACTCCACCGCCGAGAACATGACCGACGTGCTGCGCGAGGCCAACGGCGGGCGGCGGGTCGACATCGTGCTCGACATGACCGGCGGCGACGTCACCGACCAGAGCATCGCCGCGCTCGCGCCGTTCGGGCGGCTCGCGTTCTACGGCATGGCGAGCCGCGAGAAGCCCACCCCGGTCGACCCCGGCCGCCTGCTGGTCCACTCGACGACCATCGCGGGCATGTGGCTGCCGCACGCGTTCAAGCTGCCCGGCCGCGTCGTCCACCGCGCCATGGGCGAGCTGTTCGACCTGGTCCTGGCGGGCGACCTGCGCGCCGTGCCGGGCGGTGAGTACGGGCTGAGCGAGGTGCGCCGGGCGCACGAGGACCTGAGGGCCCGCCGCACCACCGGCAAGCTCGTCCTCGACCCGTCCCGCTAGGCGCCCCGGAACGCGGAACGGGGGCCGCCCGCGATCGAGCGGCCCCCGTTCCGGCACGGTCAGCCCGCGGTCACTCGCTCAGCTCGGCGAGCGCGGCCTTGACCTTCGCGAGCTCGGCCTCCAGCTCCTCCATGCGGGTGCGGTGCTGGGTCCGGGCCGCCTCGATGACCTCGTCGATGCCGCCGGCGATGTCGTCGTGCAGCTCCTTGGCCGCCCGCGACACGGCCGCGGCCGAGATGACGAGCCCCTGCACGACCCGCTTGGTGCCGTGCACCAGGTCGGCCTGCCACTCGCCGTCGGCGGTGCCGGTCACGGTCAGCGTCAGCTCGACCGTGCGGGTCTTCTTGGCCGTCGACTTCGTCCGCTTCGCGGGCTTCACCTCGGGCTCTTCCTGCGGCACGGGTGCGACCTCCTGCTGCACGGGTGCGGCGGGCGCCTCGGCGTCCACCTTCTCTTCCTGCTCCACGAGCGTGTCCGCCTGCACGTTCTCGTTGTTCCTCTCTGCGCATCCGGCTCGACCCGGCGTGATCATAGAACACGTGTTCGATGGTGGGTCGATTGCCCCGCACAGCGTAGGGTGTCGAGCTTGTGAGCGGTTGGAGGGACTTCTCCGCTCGCCGGTTCTTGGACCGGTTGAGCGACGAACTCGGAATTGCGGCGGTGCTGGCGCCTGGCGTGCTGGCGCCCGGGGTGCTGGCCGCTGTCGACCAGCACGGCGCGGCGGTGCGCGACATCCTCGCGTTCGGCGTGCCCGCGGCGGCGGTGGCGGGCGCGGTGGCCGGCGCGGTGCTGCTGGCCGGGTACGCCAAGGGCGTGCTGGACGAGGCGACGGCGCAGGGCTGGCAGGTGCCCGCGATCGTGGACTGGCCGAACGCGGACTGGCTGACGCTGAGACTCGCGGCCGTCTGCCACCTGGCCAGGCGCGACGAGCCGGCGCTCGAGGCCTAGGCGCGTCGCACCGGCCTGCTCACCAGCCGCACGTCCGCGCCGGACCGGGCGACGTCCAGCAGCTCCAACCGCAGGATGTCGGACATGCCGCGGATGCCCGCGTCCCCCAGCCCGCTCTTGCCGGAGCCGAGCAGCGCCGGCGCGACGTAGTTGACGACGCGGTCGACGAACCCGCGGGCGATGAAGCCGCCCGCCAACGTCGGCCCGCCTTCGAGGAACAGCCCGCGCACGCCACGTCGGCGCAGCCCTCGCAGCACGAGCGCCAGGTCGAGCCCTCGCGCGCCCCTGGGCGCCCTCATCACGTCGGCCACGCCGTCGAGGTGCCGGGCGTCGGCGTCCTCCGCGACCACGATGAGCGTCGGCGCGGCGTCGTCGCACACCCTCGCGTCCCGGGGCGTCCGGGCATTGCTGTCGATCACCACGCGCAGCGGTTGGCGGTCCACGACGTCGCCGCGCACGGCGAGGTGCGGGTCGTCGGCGACCTGCGTGCCGGAGCCGACGACGGTGGCGTCGCACGCGGCCCGGAGCCGGTGCACCTCGGCCCGGCTCTCGACGCCGGTGATCCACTGGCTGGTCCCGTCAGCCGCCGCGATCCGCCCGTCGAGCGTGGCGGCGAACTTGTAGACCACGAACGGCCGGTCGGCGGTCTGGTTGACCGCCTCCCACTCGTCCCGGCCGACCAGCGCGTCGACGCCGAGCCCACCCACCCGCGCCTCCTCACCCGAACCTGTCCACAGGCACCGCTCCGCGGTGACCGACAACATCGACATTGTCGGACGCCGCCGGCAGAACAAAAGCAGGGGCCCCGGTGCGGGACCCCTGCCTCAGCGTTCCTACTCGTTCCGACGACGACCGTTACCGCTGCTCACCCGGCGGGTACTGGGTGGGACGGGGCGGCATCGGCTGCCGGCCCATCGGCTGACCCACCGGCGGGGTCGGCATGTTCGCCGCGTGCGCCGGGGTCTCGGTCATCCGCATCGTCTGCTCGGCGCCGGGGGCCGGAGCCGCACCGGGGGCCGGGGCGACCTGGGTCGTCCGCTGCACGTCCTCACGGCCGCGCTGGTACGCCTCGGCCTGCGCCTTCGCCTGCGGGGCCTCGTTCTCGGCCTTCGTCAGCCAGCCCTCCCAGCGCTGCTGCATGGGCTTGATCAGACCACCGCCGACGCCGATGACCGCGATACCGCCGACCGTCGCGAGGATGGTGATGAGGATCGGCGTGGTGACGGTGGTGGCGACACCGATCTGGTTCAGCGCCGCGATCACACCGAGACCGATGATGAACCACGACGCGATCTTGCCGAGCGTCGCGCCGTACGACAGGCCGCCGAGCGCACGGGTGGCGATGTCGCGCACGGCACGCGCGATGGCGGCAGCGACCACGATGATGACGATCGCGACGATCGCCCTCGGCAGCCAGGCCACGATCTCGGTCAGCAGGTTGCTCACCGGGTTCGACCCGAACAGCCCGAACGCGATCTGCAGCGCGATCAGCAGCACGGCGTAGTACACGATCTGCGCGACCAGGCCCGAGGCGTCGAACTTCGAGCGCGCCAGCGCGTCACCGATTCCCCCGCGCTGGACGGCGCGGTCGAAGTGCACCCGCTCCAGCACCTTGTTGACGGCCGTGCGCAGCAGCCGGGCGACGATCCACCCGATGAGCAGCACGACCAGGAATCCGACGAGCTTGGGCAGGAAGGTCACCACGGAGCGCAGGGCGTCACCGGCGGCGTCACCGATGCCTTGAGCCTGCACCGTCTGCGCGGCGAGCAGGGCTTTCATGGTCTTCGACCTCCTCGGACGACCGGTTCGTCTCTGGAATCGGTTACCCGAGGTGGTCGGCTCAAACCTCTTGTCGGCCGACCGGGTGACGTGCCCGCGTCAAACACCCGGCCTGGTCACGGCTCCGGGACGGGCGGACGCCGCACGGTGCGGTCGACCTCGACGCGGGAGACGCCGGGCACGGCTTCGAGCAGGTCCCCCACCCCCGGCGGGACCGACCCGGTGACCACGCCCAACGTCTCCATCACGTCGTCCACCACCATTCCCGCGTCACGCAACGCGGACACGACGGTCGGCAGTTCGGCGAGGCTGTCGTCGGCGACCGAGACCACGACCTTGTCCACGGACGCCTCCAACGGGCCTAGGGAGCTTGGACCAATCCTGCACCCACATCCGTGGAAGGCAAGGCCAGCCGACGAGCGGACTGCGACAACCTCGCCCACAGCTCCCAGCCGCGCGCCCCGTGCTTCTGCGCGACGAGCGCGGCGACGCCCGCGACGTGCGGCGTGGCCATGCTCGTGCCCTGGATGCGCTTGTGCATGCCGAGGCCGCCGTCCTCCTTGTTCCAGCTGGAGTAGACGTCGACGCCCGGCGCGACGAGGTCGACCTGGCCGATGTGGTCCACCGTCCCGCAGGAGAAGAACCCCATCGCCCGCTGCACGTCGATCGCGCCGACGGCGAGGATCGACGGGCAGTTCGCCGGGTGCCCGACCGGGTTGATCCGGCCCGGCCGCCTGCTCTCGTTGCCCGCGGCGGCGACGATCAGCGTCCCCTTGGCCAGCGCGCGGGTCGCGGCCTGCTCGAAGATCTGCGAGTGCGGCGTCCCCGGCTGCACGGACGCGCCCAGCGACATCGACACGACCGCGCAGCCGTTGGCGATGGCCCACTCGATGCCGGCCAGGATGCCGCTGTCCGAGCCGAAGCCCGCGTTCGACAGCACCTTGCCCGCGTAGATCTCGGCCTCGTGCGCGACGCCGTAACCGGGTCCGCCGCTCGCGGGCTGCCGCGGACCGGCGGCCGAGCCGACGCAGTGCGTGCCGTGGCCGTGCGCGTCGTCCACCGCCTCGCCCTGGATGAACGACTGGGTGATCACGACGCGTCCCGCGTAGTCGGGGTGCGCGACGGTGAAACCGGTGTCGAGGACGGCGACCCGCACGCCCTTGCCGGTGGCCGAGCTCAGGTTCGCGCCCACGGCCTGGAGGCCCCAGGTGAACACGGACTCGTCCACGGCGGGCGCGGCGGCCTCGTCGGCGCCGGTCTCCGGGGGAGCGGTGTAGGCCTGGAGCACGCGTTCCGCCTCGACCACGGCGATCGGGCCCGGCGCCTCGGCGGCTCTCGTCAGCTGGGCGACCTGGTCGGGTGTCGCGTTGACGACGGCGATGCCCAGGTCCTGGAAGATCACGCCGTCGGTCGTGTCGAGCTGTTCGGCGGTGGTGGCGTCCGCGGTGGTCGCGGCGGAGATCCCGGCGACCCGGTTCATCTCCCGCACACCGGCCGCGACGGACTTGTCTTCGAGGAGCACGAGGTAACGGCCAGTCGTCGACTCGGCGCCCGTTGGTTGTGACATGACGACCCCCTTCGGGGTGGGACAGCAGTCAGGTTTAACCCCGGATCACGCTTGCGCTCAATCGGCCGGAAGAGTCGACCCGCTGGCCCAAACGTGGTTCGTATGCCCTAGTGGAGGCCCCGATCACGGAAGAGATACAGGTCACACCGCTGTGGGCTCCGCACCACGCTTTCGGGTGAACTTCCGCGCCAGCGGCTCCACCACGCGTGCCGCCACGGGCCCGAGCACCGCCATCAGCAACACGTACGCCGTCGCCAACGCCGCCAGCTCGCCGTCCACCGCGCCCGACGCCACCGTCAGGGACGCGATCACGATCGAGAACTCGCCGCGCGCCACCAGCGCCGCGCCCGCCCGCGCCCGGCCCATCCGCCCGACGCCCTGCCGCCGCGCCGCCCACCACCCGGTGGCCACCTTCGTCAACGTCGTCACCACGGCCAGCGCCACCGCCGGCAGCAGCACCGGCGGCACCGACGCCGGGTCCGTGTTCAGGCCGAACACCACGAAGAACATCGCCGCGAACAGGTCGCGCAGCGGCTCCAGCATCCGCGTCGCGTTCTCCGCCGTCGACCCCGAGATCGCGATCCCCAGCAGGAACGCCCCGACCGCCGCCGACACCTGCAGCTGCGACGCCACGCCCGCCACCAGCAGCGCCGCGCCCAGCACCTTCAGCAGGAAGACCTCCGGGTCGGGGCTGTCCACCAGCGCCGACACGTACCGGCCGAACTTCAGCGCGATCACCAGCACCACCGTGATCGCGGCCAGCGAGATGCCCACCGCCGTCAACCCGCCGACGAAGCTCACGCCCGCCAGCACGGCCGTCAGGATCGGCAGGTACACCGCCATCGCCAGGTCCTCGAACACCAGCACCGACAGCACCACCGGCGTCTCCCGGTTGCCCAGCCGGCCCAGGTCGCCGAGCACCTTCGCGATGATCCCCGACGACGAGATGTACGTGACGCCGCCCATCGCCAGCGCGCCGACCGGGCCCCAGCCGAGGACCAGCGCGGCGACCACGCCCGGCGTCGCGTTCAGCACGATGTCGACCAGGCCGGCCGTCCACGACCGCTTCAACCCCGTCACCAGCTCGGCCGCCGAGTACTCCAGGCCGAGCAGGAGCAGCAGCAGGATGACGCCGATCTCGCTGGAGATGTGCGTGAAGTCCTCGATGCCGTGCAGCGGGACCAGGCCGCCCTGCCCGAAGGCCAGGCCGCCGATCAGGTACAGCGGGATCGGGGAGATGCCGATCCGCCACGCCATCTTGCCGAGCAGGCCCAGCCCGAAGAAGACCGCGCCCAGTTGGACCAGTGCGATTGCGGTGCTGTGCAAGGTGCTCAGCCACCGCCCAGCAGCTCGCCGGCGGCGGCCAGGCCGGCCGCCGTGCCGACGACGACCACCAGGTCACCGCCCGCGAACACGAAGTCCGGGCGCGGCGACGGGTGCACCGAGCCGGACCGCACGACGGCCACGATCGACGCGCCCGTGCGCGTCCGCAGCTCCGTCTCGGCCAGCGGGCGGCCGTCGAACCGCGAGCCGGGCACGACCGGGAACTGCTTGGTCGAGATGCCCTCGACGTCCCGGTGCTGCTCCTCGAGCTGCGCGACCAGGTTCGGCGCGCCCAGCAGGCCCGCCAGCGTGCTCGCCTCGGCCGCCGTCAGCGCTATCGACGCCGCGCACCCGTCCGGGTCGTCCAGGTGGGACACGATCAGCTCGAACTTGCCGTCGCGGTGGGTTATCACCCCGATCCGGCGGCCCGCGCGGATCATGAAGTCCTGGCGGGTGCCGATCCCCGGAAGCGGCGTCACCTCGACGTTCACGTCTCCGATCATAATCGCCTGATGGGACGTGTCGGCTCGATCAGCCGGGGCTGGGTCGTCCGCGACCGGGTGCCCGGTCCGGACGTGGACGAGTTCGCCGAACCCGAGCGGATCGTGGCGGCGCTCGCCCGGGCCCGTCCCGGCACGCTGCTCGCCGTCCAGCACCCGCACCGCACGCCCGCCGCGCTGGCCGCCGGAGCGAGCCTCCTCGACGCCCTGCCCCACGCCCGGTCGGAACTCGCCCACCTGCGCCGCACCGCCTACCGCGAGGTGCGGGACGTCGTCGCGCCGTACCGCGTGGACGGCCCCGACGGCACCGCGTACGGCCTCCTCTGCATGGTCGACCCGGCGGCCGTCGGGCACACCGAGGAGGTGTACCCGGACGTGGTCGCCGAGCGCGCCCGCGTGCTGTCCGGGCTCGGCTGCGTGACCAGCGCCGCGATGCTCGTGCCGGTGGCGCGGGACGTCCGGCTCACCCGGCTCGTGGCCGAGGTCGACGACGAGCCGGCGGTCTCGGTGGTCGACCCGGGCGGGCGGCGGCACTGGCTGTGGCTCGTCGGGCCGGGGGAGCGCCAGGACGCCCTCCTCGCCGCCGCCGGCGAACACCCCCTGATGGTCGCCGACGGCAACCACCGGGTCGCCGCGTCCGCCGGCCTGTCCGGGCTGTTGGCCCTGGTCACGGCGGGTCCGGACCTGCGGATCGGGCCGATCCACCGCGCCATCGCCGGCACCGGCCTGACGTTGGCCGACCTGACGGCGGCGTGGCGCTCGGTCGGCCTGGACGTGACCCCGGCCCCGGCCACCGCGCGCCCGTCGCCGGGGGTGGTCGTCGCGGTGTCCGGCGAGGCCGCCGTGTGCGTCTCGCTGCCACCCGGCCTGGACCACGCGTTCGTCGAGGCAGTGCTGTTGGACAAGGCGCTCGGGCTCGACCCGGAGAGCCCTCACGTGCGGCCGGTGACGGGGGAAGCGCCCGTGGACGGGGCGGACGTCGTGCTGCTGATCGCTCCCGTGCCGTTGGGCGATGTGCTGGCCGTGCACGCGGCGGGCGGCCGGATGCCGCGCAAGAGCACGTACTTCACGCCCAAGCCGCGCAGCGGGCTGTTGCTGGCGGATCTCGACTGACCCGCCGACGGGGGGTGCGTTTCGGTTGGCCGATTTCGTTGGTCGCGCGTGCCTGAGTACCTCAGGTCGAGTGGCTGTCTTTGCCGGTCGAGGAGCCGAAATTGTCGTACCCCGCCGGCAGAATAAAAGCAGGGGTCCCCTTGGCGAGGACCCCTGCGAAGCGTGGCGCTGCCCGCTGCGGGACGTCGTCGGTGCGCGGCCCGCGCCGGCTGACCCGGCCGCGCCCCGATCCGCGCGCGTCAACCCGCCGATCGACGCGCCGCATCCGTGACGGGGCGACCTCTCGCGCGTGCACCGCTGGAACGACGACCCACCTGACAGGGACGCTTGACCTGCGAGTGGCAGACCGGCTCGCCGGCGTGAACCCCCAGCGGCCGACCGGCCCAGCGCGAATCCCCGGCGGCCGACCGGCCCCGCGAACCCCCGGCGGCCGACCGGCCCGCGCCGGCGTGCACCCCGAGCGAAGGCGAACCCCGGCCGCCAGAGCCGTCACCGGGGCCGGTTCGGCGGTGTCCGGCGGAACCGCTCACCACTCGCAGTGCCGCCTAGGCCACCTGATGCGGGTGTGACGGGTCGCACCAGGCACAATTGGAGGTTGACGACCGTCGTCGCGTTGAGGAGGAAAACCCCGTGGGACACGGTGAGCTGCGTGGCGTGGTGGCCCTCGACGGGCCCTCCGGCACCGGCAAGTCCTCCGCAGCGCGCCGGCTGGCGGCGACCCTGGGCGCGCGCTACCTCGACACCGGCGCGATGTACCGGGCCGCGACGCTGGCCGTGCTGCGCGCCGGCGTCGACCTCTCCGACCAGGCCGGGATCGCGGAAGCGGCCGCCGCGGCGCGGGTCGTCCAGGGCACGAACCCCGACCACTCGACCACCCACCTCGACGGCGAGGACGTCGGCGCCGAGATCCGCGGGCCCGAGGTGACGCTCGCCGTGTCGCCGGTGTCGGCCGTGCCCGCGGTGCGCGAGCGGCTCGTCGCCGAGCAGCGGCGGATCATCGCGGCGGCGTTGGAGGAAGCGGGCGGGATCGTGGTCGAGGGCCGCGACATCGGCACCGCCGTCGTGCCCGACGCGCCGCTGAAGGTCTACCTGACCGCCGACGCCGAGGCCCGCGCGCAGCGCCGCGCCAAGCAGGACAGCGCGTCCGGCCGCGAGTCCACGGTGGACGCCACGCTCGCCGACGTGCAGCGGCGCGACGCCTACGACTCGACGCGCGCGGTGTCGCCGCTGCGCGCCGCCGACGACGCGGTCGTGCTCGACACGACGGCGCTGGACCTCCCCGGCACGCTCGCCGCGCTGCTGGACCTGGTGGACGACCACGGCCTGCTGGCCCAGCCGAGCGGACGGGTGCGCGGGTGACCGACCAGCTCCCCGAGGGTTCGGCGGCCTGGTTGCACGACATCGGCCGGTGGATCTCGCGCGTGCCGTTCCGGCTGCCGTTCCGCGTGCGCGTCCACGGCGCCTCGCGGATGCCGCTCGAAGGACCCGTGGTCGTCGTGGCGAACCACAGCTCGATGGTGGACGGGCCGATCCTGTTCGGCCTCCTGCCCCGGCGTGTGGTGTTCTTGATCAAGCAGGAGATGTTCAAGGGCGTGGTGGGCACCGGGCTGCGCAAGATCGGCCAGCTGGCCGTGCGGCGCGGCGAGCCCGACCGGGCGCCGCTGCTCGCCGCGCAGAAGGTGCTGCGGGCCGGCGGCGTGGTCGGCGTGTTCCCCGAGGGTACCCGCGGCGAGGGCGACGTGGCCGAGGCGCAG